>JAUNHO010000049.1 GCA_030523905.1 Bergeyella zoohelcum | reverse complement strand
TCTGAAAGATAAAATCAATAAAACAAATAATCAAAACTAAGAATTGTAAAACAATGAAACTAATTAAAATGAACTTTATCAAATTTTTATTTATAGGAATTTTAGGTGGTGTATTGCTGGTAAGTTGCCGTAATGATGACGGAGCAGAAACCACCTCTACTAGCACCCAAACGGCATTTGATATTCAGAATTATTTCGTAGCGGGGACTATCGGTCTACCCAATAAAAGCACATATGCCATCTCTTTTTTGGAGAAAAATAAAGCCATTGTGCATATGTCTTCCGCAGATTTTATAGGAGAATATACTTTCGTAGCAGGGAAATCCCTCGTGGTAGAAGTGAAAGACCCAGCGAACTATCGTATCTTCAAACTGGCACTAGATGCTGATAATAAAGTACAACTAGCATACTACCAAGCCCTACAAATGGCATATGTAACCACTGGGAATTTCTTTGAACTAAAAGCCAATAATCAACTGGCAGGGAAAACTTTCAAAGGGATAGAATATAAAATGGGAGGCAAGGAAAACGGAGAAAAAAACTATACTTTCAGTACCTCTGGAACCAGTTACCTATACGATAACGAAACCGAAAACCGATCCGTAGAACTCATTAATAATTCCGTATTCAGATACAAAGGCAATAAGATTTCAGAACTAGGTTTTGTGGCGGGAGATTCTCTTACGACCTTCCGTACGCAAGGGATTTATTATTTCGGAACATTCAAACAACAATAAAAAACATTCAATTATGACATTCAAAAATTTAGTATTAGGGCTTTTTGCCTCATTAGCAATCATCAGTTGTAACAGAAACGAAGAAGAAATGGCGATGACTACAACTCCGCCTACCATTACCAACATAGAAATAGGTGAGGAAAACACCAGAAAGGCTCACCCAGGAGATGAACTACACATAGAAGCCGAAGTAAAAGCAGAGGGAATGATAAAATCCCTAGAACTGCAAATAACACCCAAGAAAAGCGGTAGTGGCTGGGTTATCGTAGAGCGTTTTGCAGATGCGGTGGGCAAGCAAGATTATGATATTCATCAGCATTATGATATTCCTGTTAATGCCAAGGTGGGCGAGTATGATGTGATAATCACAATAACTGATTTGAAAGGGCAAAAGACCACTTATGAAGCCGTTTTGACAATTGAAAACAACCCTGAACTGCCTACTATACCTACCACAGATAGAAGTTTCAGCCTTAGTGCCGATGGAAAAACCCTTGGTATAAAAGCCCTAGTAAAAGCCCCGAATAAACTTGGCGAAATCAGTATTCGTATTGGTACGAAAACCTTCAAAACACTCTCCGCAGAGGTGGCAGACAAAACCGAATACACCATAGATGAGAGCATAGATATTTCGTCTCTTGCAAAAGGGCATTATCATTTCTATGTAAAGGCAACGGATACCAAAAGTAATTCCGTAACCTATGAAGGACATTTTGACAAGAAATAATCTCCGCAAAAGACACAGAAATTGTGTCTTTTTTTTTATTTTTGCCTCAATCTTAAATATAAAATAATGCAAACAACTAGCACCCTTCTGATGATAGAGCCTGTGGCGTTCGGATATAATGCCCAAACGGCTAAAAATAATTATTTCCAAATCAATTCTGAAAATACCGAAACCCAAGAAAAAGCCCTCGTGGAATTTAGAAATTTCGTGGAGAAACTTCGTAGCAAAGGCATTAATGTCATTAGCATAAAAGATACTTTGGAACCCCATACGCCAGATTCTATTTTTCCTAATAACTGGGTGAGTTTCGGTAGAGATGGGCGTGTGTTTCTTTATCCTATGTTTGCTCCCAATCGTAGAGATGAGAGAAGAATGGAGATTATAGAAGAGGTGAAAAATCAAGGTTTTGAGATAAAAGAAATCGTAGATTTTACACAATCCGAAGCCGATGAAAAATACCTTGAAGGAACAGGAAGTATGATTTTTGACCACGATAATCAGCTGGCATATGGTTCGGTTTCTCTTCGTCTTGATGAAAATTTGTTCCATCAGTTTTGTGAAAAAATCGGTTATAAACCTATTGTCTTCCATTCATTCCAAACGGCTGGTACAGAGCGTCTTCCTATCTATCATACCAATGTAATGATGTGCGTAGCAGACCAGTTTGTAGTCATCTGCCTTGATTGTATAGATGATACCACCGAGCGAAAAAATGTAGTGGAAACGATACTAGGTTCTGGTAAAGAAATTGTAGAAATCACTGAACAGCAAATGCAAAACTTCGCTGGGAATATGCTACAAGTACAGAATGATAACGGCGAAAAATTCTTGGTAATGAGCCAGTCTGCCTATCAGTCTCTCACGCCAGAGCAGATAGCAAGTATAGAAAAATATTGCGAAATCATCTACGCAGACCTTAGTACCATAGAAACCAACGGAGGTGGTAGTGCAAGATGTATGCTTGCCGAGGTATTTTTGAAAAAAATTGCAAAGTAAATATTGTTTTTTTAGAGATTAGTTATTAGGGGTACGGAGATTTTATTCATCAAAAGAACCTACTCCTAATAACTGATTTCCAAAGCCTTAAATAAACTAATTCCTAATAAAAAAACTATTAAATGATTATCAGAGAAAGAGGCTCGTGGCTCAGTATGTTGTTCATTTGGAGAGGTTCTGTACTGAAAAAAATCCTACCGCAGCTACTCATCATTACAGGATTTGCTTGTTTGGTACTTTTCGTCAAAGGCAATATTTATGACTATAAAGTAAAACTAAATCCCGCTGTTTTCACCCTGATAGGCTTGGCTTTGGCTATTTTTATGGGCTTTTGCAATAGTGCCAGTTATGACAGATTTTGGGAAGGACGAAAACTTTGGGGGCTTTTGGTAATAGAAACCCGATCGCTTACAAGGCAAATCACCTCCCTAATCCCGAAGGCAGATAAGGAAAAACAACAGCAATTTGTGAAAATGATTGCCGCTTTTTCTTGGGCTTTGAACTATCAATTAAGAAAAAAAAGCAATACCGAAACGCTTGAAAGATTACTACAAAAAGAAGATTTTGAACGAATAAAAAACAAACGATTCAAGCCAATTGCCATTCTAGATTTAATGTCTGAAAGGGTCTATGAACAATACCAAAAAGGTAATATAGATAGTATTATCTTGGCTCAAATGGACCAACAAATGAACCAGTTTTCCCATATCGTGGGAGCGTGTGAAAGGATAGACAATACGCCTCTGCCTTTCGCATACAAACTGCTGATGCACCGCACCGTGTATCTCTATTGTTTTTGGTTGCCTTTCGGGCTGATAGACATCGTAGGACTGATGATGCCTGTGATTGTCCTACTGATTAGCTATACTTTTATCGCACTAGATGCCATTATAGAGGAAATAGGCGACCCTTTTGGGGAGGAAGAAAATGATTTAGCCCTTGATACCATTTGCAAAAACATAGAATTTTCTATTTTTGAACAGGTCAAAATCCATCAGCCTCCTTTTCCTGAAAGGAATAAAAACGAGATTTTTTTTAAGTAATGATTTTTTTGAATCAAAAACCTTATCATCTGAATATTCTCACACCATAGAAACTAGTTTCTATCCTTTCTCGCAAGTTGTCTATCTACCCATATTGTCGCAAATGGGAAAAAGGCAGACAGAAGAGAAAAAACAAAATCCTCATCGTCCCAATTATAGATTTTCCGTGCTGGGAGACAGAGTAATAAATACAGCGTAAAAAATAGCCCGTGCAGATTCCCAATGATAATAATGAAAATGGTGGAAGCCAGTCCCTCTGGGGCGTAGCGTTTCCAGACCATTGCCACGCAGTAGAGCAGGAAACAGGAAATCGCCTCGTAGAGACAAGTTTTTTTGAACCAAATCATCAGTTTATCATCTCCGTAGCGACCACGAAGTTTTTCTACTAAATCATTCATTATCTATTGTTTATAAAAATTACTTCCGTCCAAATACTCAAAAACCTCTGGTGGAAGCATTGGGCGTACATTTCTGTTTTCTTTTATCATTCGTCTTATTTCGGTGGCAGAAAGTTCTATCATTGGGGCATCTATTAGCGAAATATTTTCGTGTTCTGCCAGTTCGTTCGCTGGTTCTTTATCCTCTGTAAGTCTCGGATAAACAATGATTTGATGCTCGGCAATGAGTTTCTCTGCATTTTTCCACCTATGAAGGCTTTTTAGATTGTCTTCGCCCATTATCAAAGCGAAAGAATGATTAGGATATTTCTCTTTCAGATAAGTAAGCGTATCGATGGTGTAGCTAGGCGTAGGTAGATGAAACTCTATATCCGAAGCTCTCATTTTAGGGTAGTTTTTTATGGCTCGTTGTACCATATCCAGCCTATTGTGGTCTTTCAGTAGTGATTTTTTTTCCTTAAAAGGATTTTGCGGACTGACCACAAACCACAATTCCTGCATATCGGAATGCTCCAAAATGTAGTTCGCCAAAATCAAATGTCCTATATGTATCGGGTTGAATGACCCAAAAAATAAACCTGTTTTTTTCATTTGCATTTAGTTTTTTCAATGAAAAAGCCCCTTTGGGGTTGGGGCTTATTTTTAATCCCTAAACTTCACATCTCTTATATTAAGGTAGTAAGTAGTTCTGCCTTTCCAGTGGTTTTCCTCTATGGTAAAGGCTATATCAAAGATTTTATTCTTGAAATTTTCATAATATTTCCCAAACTTAAAGCCCACACATTCTATTGAGCCACCCGTTACAGACGGGTTATGAAGCAAGAATTTGATGTGGTTTTCATCTTTACCGATTTGCTTCACATACCCCGCGATGCTTTGGTTTTTCAGTACCAAAACAGGTTTCATATTATGTGGCCCAAACGGAGCTAATTTCTTATGAAACAGGAAGAAATCTTTATTTAGATTTTCAATTTCTACCACCGTATCAATGGTAATGCAAGGCTCTTTCTGATGCGGTAAAATCCTTTCTGATACCACTTGCTCAAACTTTTTTTTGAAATCTTCAAAGACTTCTTTTTTCATTGAAAGCCCAGCTGCAGCGGGGTGTCCGCCGAATTTAGAAAGGTACTCGGAACACATTTCCAAGGCTTCGTGGACATCAAAATCTGAAACCGAACGAGCCGATGCCACTATTTCATCATCATTACCATCAGTGAAAACCAAAGTAGGCTTGTAATAATGCTCCGTAAGACGAGATGCCACAATACCGATAACGCCCTTGTTCCAGTGTGGTGCATAGACCACGGTGGTGGCATTTTGAGTTTGGTGGGTATCTTCTATCTGTTGGAGAGCTTCTTCCGTACTGGTGGAATCTAGCTCACGGCGAGAATCATTCAAATCATTGATTTCATTGATGATTTGCTCGGCTTGTTTTTTATTATCGGCTACCATCAGTTCTACTGCCGATTTTCCGTGAGAGATACGCCCAGCGGCATTGATTTTTGGGGCAATTTCAAAAACGATATTTGAAATCTCATAGTTTGCCAATTTCTCCTCTGGAATTAGCAAACGAAGTCCTATATTTTCTGTTTTTTGTAAATATTTGAGACCATTTTTTGCTAAAACGCGGTTTTCCCCAGTCATAGAAACGATGTCTGCCGCTATGGAAATCGCCAGTAAATCAGTCAGTTTATTCAGTTCAGGTGTAGGGATATTTTTATGCGTATTAAGACCTTGGCAAAGTTTGAAGCCTACGCCACAGCCCGAAAGTTCTTTGAACGGATAGCGGCAATCTTTTCTTTTTGGGTCTAGCACCGCTACGGCTTTTGGGATTTTATCGCCTGGTAAATGGTGGTCGCAGATGATGAAATCTATCCCCAAAGTATTGGCATAATCTACTTGCTCAATGGCTTTTATACCACAATCCAAAGCGATGATAAGGCTAAAACCATTCTCTTTTGCGAAATCTATCCCCTCTTTGGAAATCCCATAGCCCTCGTTATTACGATGCGGAATGTAGAAATCCAGATAGTCTTTGCTCATTATCTTGCTGAGATAGAGATACATAAGAGCAACGGCAGTAGTACCATCTACATCATAATCTCCGTAGATGAGGATTTTCTCCTCGTTGTCTATCGCCGTGAGGATTCTCTCCACTGCCTTTTGCATATCTGCCATTAGGAAAGGGTTGTGCAGGTCTTCGGCTTTTGGTTTGAAAAACTCTCTGGCGTTTTGGTAGTTATTGATATTGCGAAGGACGAGTATTTTAGACTCCAAGGTTCTAAAACCAGTAGAAATGCAGAGGTCATCTACAATTTCTTCATCTGGCTCGTCTCTATAAATCCATTTTTGGTTCATCATTTGGCAAAATTACGGATTTTTTTTGAAGTTAAATTTTGTTTATTTCAAATTACTCATTAAATTTGCCCATATCAAACACTAAAAAAGTGGATATTTTTCTATTAAATAATTTGCGTATATCAAATAAAAATGTAAGGGGGGGGTAAAACACTGCCTTGCTGTTATTTTTTGTATTAGAAATATTGGGTTTCGTTCCTTTCGTAGGGGCGAAGCCTTTTTTGTTATCGTTATTTTGTTTAATCTTAAAATATTTTTACAATGAGCATTAATAATCTCAACAACAGCCATTTGACAGAAGAGCAAATCACGGCGATTAACCAAGCACTAACGACTTTGGAGACCGCAATGAACGGACTGAATGTGAATCTCACCGCCGAAGACCGACACCGATACGGACGCGTGAATGAGCAGAACAAATTGTTCATCAACAAGGTGAATGATTTTGCCACCGCACAGCCAGAATTACGCGTTCCAGATGTGGATTGGGCGGAGTTTCAGAAGGATTTTAACAGCAGAACCACGCTAGAAGGCTTCTATAATCGTTTGCAAAACTTGGCAACGAAGGTCAATAACTCTAAAATCCTGCACGATTACGACAACTACCAAGATAGCCTTGCCGACTATGCCTACACCACCTACCGAGCGGGGTCTAATTCCGTAGGCTACGAGCAGAAATACAGCGAATTGAAACAATTTTTTGCGAGTAGAGGCAGAAAAACGAACACAAACAAGGCTTCTAATAACATATCC
>JAUNHO010000048.1 GCA_030523905.1 Bergeyella zoohelcum | reverse complement strand
CTGGGGTATCTAGCTGTCTATCCCAATCATCACATACACCATCATTATCTTTATCCCCTTTCTTACATACTTCCAAATCTACATTTCTGTTCTCTAATTCATTGATATTGTAGTACAGCTCTTGTAGTGGATCGTGCCAGAATAAGTGTGACTGGTGCTTACCTAACTTAAGCGTTAACCCTAAAGTCGCATTGAAGAATGTATCTGATACTTGATCTTCTCTCAAGTTGATTGAGCTTACATATGTTCCATCGCCATTGTAGTTACCACCTCCATCAAATTCATCATCTCCTGTTACTACATACATCAATCTACCCTCTAAATCTAGTCTTCTTGAGATTTTATACTTAACCCCAGTTCCTGCCTGTCCAAAGAATGAATGAAGTTTGAATGGCTTCACTTCCGTCATCAATCGCTCTCCTCCTAGGGCTACACTCTCTTGGTATGCTCTATACCCTAGTGACCCTACTCCCACATATCCGTGGATAGCCCATCTGTATGGAGATTTGTTATCTACTCGTCTGAACAAGTTAGAAAAATTAATATCTCCTAACAACGATATTGCATCATACTGAGTTCTTGCTCCTACGCTACGACCTATCGCATTCTCCTTCTTCGTATTGAATGCTCCCTGACGAGTCTCTCCTCTATCATATTGCAAATTCAATCCAAATACATGCGTAATCGCTTTATTAACACTGAAATATCCAGAATATCCATATACATTCTGTCCATTCCCATTCTTGATTGAAGTAATATCACCTGACTGCACCAAAGGTACTCCAGCTCCAAAAGACAATGACCAATCGTTAAAACGCTTTGAACCTTGCTTAAACTTCTCTACATCTTTTGACCAAGAACTAAAAGTGTTCGGATATTTTTCTTCGTTTGTTGTATTATCTTGTGCAAATGATAATGCTGGGATTACCATTGCCAATGCAATACTTGCTATATTTATTCTTTTCATCTTGTTTTTTATTTTTGTTTAAAGTATACCCTTCTATTAGCTTCGTTTTTCCACTCTGGGCATTTTGTTGCTGGTTCGCACTCAGGATATTTAAGGTCTGTCTTTCCTCTACCCTCTGCTTCCAACATACTTGAAGATACACCTCTATCTACCAAGTACTTCACTACTGCATTGGCTCTACGCTGTGATAACTTCAAGTTGTATTCCGCTGATGCTCTCGTATCTGTAGCTCCAATTACCAAAAACTTATCATTCTGATTCAAGGTCTTGATTACTGCTACTGCGTTGTCCAACTTAGAATATGATGTAGGACGGATAACATCACTATTCAATGCAAACTCTATCCCCTCAAAATTCTTATTTACTGCCTCTATGCTCTCTGCTATATTCACAACTGGTGTTGTAGGGCATCCTTGGTTATCTACTGGGCCAGGTACTGTTACACACTTGTCATACAAGTCTATAACTCCATCTAAATCAGTATCCAATGCTACGCCCGCTCCATCTACTCTAGCTCCCGCTGGGGTATCTAGCTGTCTATCCCAATCATCACATACACCATCATTATCTTTATCTCCTTTCTCACATACTAGACCTTCTGGCTGAGCATCTTTCAAAAGATTTACCTTATAATAAGCATTTTGTAGTGGGTCGTGCCAAGCTAAATGAGACAAATGCTTACCTAGTTTTACGCTGAAACCAAGGTTAACAGTCCATAAGTTATCACTATAAGTATCATTTATCAAGTTATAGTTAGCCGTTGCCAAACCTTCGGTTCTAGTCCAGCCACCACCATCAAATTCCTCGTCACCAGAGATGATATACATTGTTCTAGCTTCAATATCTACTCTTCTTGAAAGCTTGTATTTAAGACCTATACCTCCTTGATAGAAGAATGAAGCAACATCAAGATTTTGATCTACTCTCTCTGGATATCTTCCTCTATAGTTAGCATCTGTAAGATATGTATCATACCCTTGTAAACCTATACCAGCATATCCGTGAAGAGCCCATCTGTATGGAGATTTATTATCTACTCGTCTGAACAAATTAGAGAAATTAACATCTGCTAAGAGATTAACTTGTCTAAATTTAGTCCAAGCAGTAGCTACTCCTGCCAACTGACCTGCCGCCCCTGGAAGTTGTCCTTTCTGGTGCGTTTCTCCCATTTGGTATTGTAGCATCAAACCAAATGCGTGTGTAATCTGCTTATCTAAACTAATATAGCCATTCCACCCCCAGTTCGCCTTATTTCCGTGGAAAGAAGTAAGGTCTCCGTGTGCCAAAAACGCCGCACCACCTCCGAAAGAGATAGCCCAGTCATTGAAGCGTTTCTCGTCTTTTGTAAAACGCTTTACATCTTTAGACCAAGATGTAAAAGTGTTCGGATACTCATTATTATCCGAAGCCACTGCTACCGAGTCTTGCTGCGCATAGATTACGGCAGGCAGAGACATCGCTACTAATAAACCTAATTTCATACTTTATGTTTTATATTATAACATTCTTAATAATTCTTTTGAGAATTCCCTCTCAAAAAGATGCTTCCTATGCGGAATTCCAAGCCTATCAGACTTATAACAAACATTAGAGTAACTGACAATATCTATATCCATTACTCTATCCGCATAGCCATCTAACGCCCTTGAATCCTGCATTCTACCCATTTTTTGCTCTATTTCTTTTATCTTTTTTAACAGAGCTATAGGAGATAGATGAGTTTCAATAATGGTTGCAAAATTATAAAAAATATTTTGACTGACAAATTCTACAGGTTTAGTTTCTAAAATTTCAGTCTTTTTTTTTATCTCTCCTATCTCTTTTTCAATATATTGAATGGCGGTTTCTATATTTTGCACTTTATTTCCTATATTTGTCCCCAGCAATAAAACCGCGGTTTGTAGTTGCATAGTATTCTAATTCTTTTAATTAATTATATATATGAAAAGTTTTCTTAAAAATGTTTTTGCAAATATAGTTGCAATTATGATTATGGGCGTTATTTTTTTCGTCTTTTTCATTTTCTTCATCGCTATTGCGAGTATGAGCGGAGATGAAAAAACAGAAATAAAGAACAATTCGGTATTGGTAATAGATTCCAAACTGCAAATAATAGATGCCCCAACCGATGACCGAGAAGATAGTTTTATCCCCCAAAAAAATCCTCCAAAGAAAGTACTTATATATGATGTAATAGAGGCAATAAAGGCCGCTAAAAACGATAAAAACATCAAAGGAATTAGTATAGAAGCTGATAATCTAGAGGCTGGAATTACCCATTTTGATGACCTTCGTAATGCTTTGGAAGACTTCAAGAAAAGTGGAAAATTCGTCTATTCATACGGGAATATCGTTTCCCAGCCGTCCTATTATTTAGGCTCGGTGGCAGACCAATACTTCCTTCACCCAGCTGGTGGAATAGAGCTGAAAGGTCTCTCCCAACAAGTGGTATTCTTCAAAGATTTCTTTGATAAATATGGCGTAGAAATGGAGGTTATTCGTCACGGAAAATTCAAAGCTGCCGTAGAACCATATCTTTCTAATCACATTTCACCTGAAAACGAAGAACAACTATCCGTCTTACTCAATGACATTTGGGGGAAAGTTTCCACTAAAATTGCTGCTTCTAGAAAGATAAACGACACGCAATTCAAGACCGTAGTAGATAGCCTATATGGCATCATTCCGCAGAATACTATAAAGTATGGTCTAGCCGATAAACTTCTACAAAAATCCGAATACGATGATATTATAAGAACCAAACTAGGCGTAGAAAAAGGTGAAAAAATTAATAAAATTTCTTTGGCTTCGTATGCTGAAACCTTGGAAGAAAAGGAAGAAGAAAAAGAAATTGCCGTGCTTTATGCTAGTGGAGAAATCCATTCTGGCGATGAATATTCTGATATTTATTCCGAAAAATACATCAAATACATCAGAGATTTGAAAGACGATGACAATGTAAAAGCGGTGGTGTTCCGTATCAATTCACCTGGTGGAAGTGCCAATGCTTCCGATGAAATCTTGTTTGAACTTCAAGAACTGAAAAAGAAGAAACCGCTCATTATTTCCTTTGGAGATTACGCCGCTTCTGGAGGCTACTACATCGCTATGGCGGCCGACAAAATCTACTCCGAACCGAATACCATTACAGGTTCCATAGGCGTTTTCGGTACGCTTCCGAGCGCTAAAAAATTGGCAGAAAACCACGGAATTACCAACGATGTTGTAAAAACCAATGAAGGTGCAGATTACTACTCGCGATTGAATGGACTAAACCCAATCGGTAAAGAAATGATTTCTAAAAGCGTGGTAGGAACCTACCAAAGATTTGTCAATTTTGTGGCACAAGGCAGAAAAAAATCGTTCAACCAAGTAGATGAAATCGGTGGTGGTAGAGTTTGGTCTGGTAGCCGTGCGAAAAGCATTGGTTTGGTAGATGAACTGGGAACTTTGCACGATGCCGTAGGATTTGCAGCCAACAAAACCCAACTGAAATCTTACAGCGTAAAGTCTTATCCAGAGGAACTTTCCTTGTTTGATGAGCTATTTATGACCTACGATGAGGAAACCATCTCTGCAAAAATACTAAAACATCAACTGGGCGAAGAGCATTATAAAGTTTTCAAAAATATCTCTAAACTTAAAGATAAAAACCAAATAATGATGGAAACCGAGTACCGCGTTTCCCTGAAATAGCAAACAAAATCCCAACTTTATCAGTTGGGATTTTTATTATTTATCTAATAAACTAGAATAACCTTTATTTTCTCTTCGTAAAAAAACTATCCACAAATTCCTCTCCATTGAAGAGTTGCAAATCCGTCATTTTTTCGCCCACGCCTATGTATTTTACAGGAATTTTGAACTGGTCTGAAATCCCTATCACCACGCCACCTTTCGCTGTACCATCTAGTTTGGTAACAGCCAAGGCATTCACCTCCGTAGCTGCGGTAAATTGTTTAGCCTGTTCAAAAGCATTCTGCCCAGTAGAGCCATCTAAAACCAATAAAATCTCGTGCGGAGCATCTGGAATCACCTTCTGCATCACGCGTTTTATCTTGGAGAGTTCATTCATCAGATTAATCTTATTGTGAAGCCTTCCCGCAGTGTCTATTATGACCACATCGGCATCTTGTGCTACGGCACTTTGCACGGTATCAAACGCCACAGAAGCGGGGTCTGCCCCCATACCTTGCTTTACGATAGGAACGCCGACACGCTCACTCCAAATCACCAACTGATCTACCGCCGCCGCACGGAAAGTATCCGCCGCACCAAGCACTACTTTCTTCCCCTGAGATTTGAACTGATGGGCTAGTTTTCCTATTGTGGTGGTCTTGCCAACGCCATTCACCCCTACCACCATTATTACAAACGGCTTTTTGGTCTCATCTACATTCCCAGTTCTAATATGCCGATTTTCAAGAAGTAAGGCTTTGATTTCCTCACGGAGAATTTTATCCAGTTCATCGGTTCCGACATATTTATCTCTAGCAACGCGTTCTTCTATCCTCTGAATGATTTTAATTGTAGTAGATGCACCTACATCGGAAGCAATAAGGACTTCCTCCAAATCATCTAAAACCTCATCATCTACTTTACTTTTTCCTACTACGGCTTTGGTTATCTTCTCAAAAAAACCTTGGCTAGACTTCTCCAAGCCTTTATCCAAAGATTCTTTTTCCTCTTTATTAAATAATTTTTTGAACCAACTCATCTCTGTGAAAATTAATTAGAAAATATTTTAAGGCACAAATATAAACAAAAACCACTCAAAAACAGAGTGGTTTAGGTCAGTTTTTTGTAAAATTATATTAATTTTTCAAGGCACAATCAGAACATTTTCCTGCATCACAATACTTAGCTCCAAATTTTGAACCAAGAGTACATCCTTTCCCTTTATAGCATCTACACAGTGTCCCTTCTATCTCGCCTATATCTCCATCAATTTCTTCTACATCAGAAAACATCTCATAACCATCTTTATCATATTTAGGAGTTGGTAGCAAAATATTATTACCAAATAAATCTATCTTTATATATACATGTCCCTTTGGTAATTTTCCTGTATTATTTTTTATAAAATCAGGAATATTATTACCATATACAGCATTATAGAAATCTTCTAATGCTGATTTCACTTCTTTACATTCAAAAAAGTCTTCTGTTATACCATATTGTTTTGCACTTTCATTAGTGGAAAAAAGACCTTTTTTATCTGAAAACACCGCCAGACCTCTTCTTTCATCCATAACCCCCACAATCGTTACATTTTCATCAAATTTTCCACTATTAGGAGTTACCTCTGTCACAGGTTTTGATGAACATACCTTACAACCATCATTCATCAAACAGAAATACTGCCCCATAGCACTTATAGGTGAGCAACCACTACCTAAACTACATCTACATCTCACACCTATTTCCGATATTTTAAAAACCTTCCCTTCTTCATTTTTCACTACAAAATAAACCTCTTTCGGAAGTACAATTTTCATTATATCTACCTCTGAAGCCACTCTAATTGCTTGGCTACCTTCTGGAAAAGGGATTCCCCTCACACCAGATTCTTGAAGTTTAAGAATTGTTTCCTTATTTGTTATTTCAGGAATTTCCATCACTTCTTCTCTCGAACAAGAGTTGAATAAAAATCCAACTAACATTAATAAAACAAAATTTACTATTTTCATTGTATCTAATTTTAGAAGGTTATTGCTACTCTTTTGATTTTCGCTTTCTCAACTACTCTATTATTTTAAGTTGATTTTCGTTTTCACATACTCAACCTTATGGGAAGTCACCCCTATTATTAACTTTATTTGCAATTTACATTTGATCTAAATTAATTTATCTTCGTCAAAATTAAAAAAAATATTTACATACACAAAAAAACCACTCAAAAACAGAGTGGTTTTATTATTATTTAGCAAAAACTAATGCTGATTACTTTTTTAGGAAAGCATCTACATCGTCTGCATTCATTACTTTTTCTTCGAAAATGTATGCTCCTGTCTTAGGAGATTTTACCATTTTCACTACTTTGGTCATCTTTTTAGATGAACCATCTTTTAGGGTAGCTACTACTTTCTTT
>JAUNHO010000047.1 GCA_030523905.1 Bergeyella zoohelcum | reverse complement strand
AGTGATTTATTTCCTGAAATATACAAAGCCTGTGTGTTTTCTTTATAATTAAAAGTATTACTTTTTGATGAATCCAAAACAGGATTTGTATTTGTAGTATTAAAATATAAAACTTTACTATCGTTATTAATAAAAGATATTTTTCCACCGAAAGAAAGATTAATCCATTTTAGAGGCATTTCATAATCTATTTTAGCGGTGTATATATCAATGTTTTGTTCACTCAGATTATTTGCCGAAATATAACGATTAGGAATCGGAGTATAGTTTGGTATATAGGTATTAGTATTAAAATTAGAGTTTTGATAAGATTGAAATTTGAAATAATCTACATCTATAGAATATTGAGTTCCTGTGGTATCTACTTTTGTAATACTATGAAAATTCAATGAATGGGTTTTCCTCTCTATTTCTAAACGAGAAGGAGTAATAATCAATGAATCTAAAATATTTTTAGGATTGGTAATATATGAAGTGTTTTTTCTTTTAACGATAGGCTGATTAATAGCCCCTGAATATTGGATGCCTAGAGTTGTTTTAGGTGTTATCTGATAATCCAAAGAAGCCCCACCACTTAGGTTATTTACAAATTGCCTACTATTATTTTTTTCAACCCAAGTATATTGAGGATAAAACAAAGTATATTCTTGATATGGAGCAATACTACCATTGCTATAATTAATATTTGAAGAAGCAGATAGTTTATCTTTTTGATAATTAATCGCACCTCCTAAAGACCCTAAGGAATGAGTTGCCTGTGTATATGAAGTTTTCAGATTACCATTTACAGAGGTTTTTTTAGCTTTTTTTAATTTGATATTGATGAGTCCGCTATTTCCTTGTGCATCATATTTAGCAGGAGGATTGGTAATAACTTCTATACTTTTTATGTTATCAGATTGTATAGTTTTTAGGAAATTTATCAATTCGTCTCCCGATAGTTGTATCAACCGATCATCTATCATTATAGACATTCCATTTTTACCAATAATAGAAATTTGGTCATTCTGAATTCTTAAACTTGGAGTTACTTTTAATAAATCCAAAGCATCTCCTCCAATAGCAGATACAGATTGATCTACATTAAAAACCAATCTATCTACCTTTCTTTCTACTATTTTTTTCTTTGCAATCAGTTCTACTGCTTCTATTTGTTTTTCTACAGCATTACGAATAGTATCATTATTCAAAGATTGAGCATTGAACAATAACACTGATAAAAAGCAGGTAATTATATGTAATTTAGAATTCATTTTATAATCCCCAACACGAAATGTCCGAAAATACAAAACGAAATGTCCAAAAAAAATAGGCTACTGCATTGAGCGGTAGCCTATGTTTTTTAAGTGCTTTTTAATGCTTGTTTAAAGCCTGTTTAATTTTTTTCCAACCACTGCCTTTTTATTTCCCCGCTAATTTTCGCCATCATTAGCGGAGGAACAGACATACCACAAACATAGCGAACATCAACTCCACAGAAGTCAAAATCCGAAGGGAACGAACTCATTCGACGGTATTCAATATCGTTAGGATTGCGTTGTTCCTCGTAATAAACCGAAGCCCCACCGCTAACCAAAGTCGGTGCAACTTCGTCATCATAAAGCAATCTTACAGAGAAAAACGCATTCAAAGTCTGCAAATTTCTATACCTTGCATCGGCATATCTCAATGAACCTTCTCCTTTTTCCACAAAAGGCAAACGAGCCTTTACCGACGGCCACAAAGGCTTATGAGTAGTAGAACCTTTATCGGCAATCGCTCCAAATGGAATGGGTTTTTCATTGAAATTCAATACCAAAGGTGGAAAACCTAAATCCTTTCTTCTTGCAATGAAAAACACCCTTTCTCGTGCCTGTGGAACGCCCATTGTTGCTGTATTTAGACTAAAAATTTGAACATCATAACCAATATTATTCAGCCTTTCCACGATTTCAATAGCATAAGCCTTTGCTCTTCCAGAGATAATTCCAGGCACATTTTCTAAAATAGCGACTTTTGGACGAAGTTTAGCAATGGTATCGCAATAGACAAATACCAAATCATCCAAAGTTTGTCGCTTTTGTCCTTCTTTATAAACTCGTTCTTTACCCCAATCTTTCTCACGATTTCCAGCCATTGAAAAGGTAGTACAAGGTGGAGAACCATCTAAAATATCCAACTCATAAAGTTCTTTTGGCAGGTCGGTTCTTTCATTAAAATCCCTTAAATCCTCTAAAAAGAAGTACTTCGGATTGTGATTTTTCGTGTAAATTTTTGCCATTCTAGGGTCTATTTCCACACCGCCGAGATGCTCAAAACCAGCCAATTTATAGCCCATCGTAGAGCCTCCACCACAGACAAAAGTGCCAAAAACTTTTGGCCCATTAGGTTTTATTAATTGCTTCAGGTCGCCGACCTGCCAATCTTTGTATAAATTTTTTATAATCTTTTTTCAGCTGTTCTAATCTTATTTCTCTGTTAATGAATGCTTTTTGTTGCCTTTGTTTCATTGGTTTGATTTTTTTAATGCCGTAGGCTTTAAGCAGGAAGCTATCAGCAGTCTGCTTTCTGCGTTCCGCTGTTCCCTTCCTTGGGAGAGGCTAGGGAAGGATTTTGGCTTGTTGCTTATAGCTTATCGCTTATTCAGCCTTTCTTTAAGTATTGCATTTTCTTCTTTAAGTTGTTTAATGGTTCGTTTCAAAATGCCGATTTCATCTTGCATTAGCTTGATTTTTTCTTCGTATAAGGCCGTGATTTCCTTAAATTTACTCTCGTAGCGGGATTGTAAATCGTCCAAAGTTTTTTGATACATTCCCACGATTTTATCCGCATTAGAAATTTCTATGCTGTCATTATTGACCTCTATGGTTTGGGTTTCGGCTCGTTGTTTTTTTCGTCCGAAAATAAACCCTGTCACCCCCGTAAGAAACGCTCCGAAGAACGCCCCAATGTGTGGTAAAATATGGTTGGTAAGTAATTCTATCATAATGTTTGGTTTAATTCTTTTATGCTTTTTTTGCAATGGTCTCTGTCTATGGTGTCTAGGATAAAGGCTAAAATTTTGCCCGTGGTGGTGAGCGTTTTGTCCCTTTGGTTCTTGCCCAAAACACTGCTAATGGTCTCTTCAAAATTGCCAAACTCGTAGCCGTTTTTCTTCCGTAAAGTCGCATTGAAAAGCGTCCGAAATTCATAGTTGCCAAAGCGGTCTAGATTAACGGCGGAAGACAGAAAATACCCCCTTGCCTTTCGTCTAGAAAGTAGGATAATATAATTCAAAACCGAAAGCGGTAAAAACAGCACCCACGCTAGTAAGAATAGTAGTAGTTTCATATTTTTTTTGTTTTTGCTTTAAGCAGGAGGCTTTAGGCTATAAGCAGGAGGCTGTTCAGATTCTTCGTTTCACTCAGAATGACAGGCTTCCTGCCTACTGCTTCCTGCTTCCTGCTTATTCAATCGGTAGATTCAGCATTTTGTCAAAAAATTTCACTTGATCATCTGCTACGATGTGCATACGCAGGAGGTTGATAAGGCTCGGAGCGTTTGGATTGGTGATGATGCTAAGGAAATAATCAAAACTCGGTACGCGTAGGTACGGCTCTTTTTCGGCATCGGTGCGTAGGTCCTCGCCCTCGTTTGGTGCGTCTTTGTATTGCGGATTGGCTACTGGTACGCCTTTTGTGTCTCGTGCGGTGGTCGTGGTTTGGTTATTCACTATCCAGTTTTTTATTGAGCTTGGTAGGGCGTTGGTTACATCTTTTTCCTTTTCTTCATCGTAGTACTGTATTTTAGCATCGATGACGATTTGCGAGAACTCCGCTTGGATATTCACATTCCTTACTACCACTTCCCTGCTTACATTAGGGAAAAGTGGGTGATTACTGATTTTTTGGGTTAAAATATTTGCCATTGTTGTTGATGTTTTTTTGGTTAATGTAGGAGCGAAACACTTTCGCCCTTTGTTATTGATTTTTTGGTTTATTTGGGGGCATTATCCGCCCTTACTTCTCGTTTATAAATTTTTCATTCTAATCTTATGCGGAGCTTTGTCTTTATGGAAGATGATTTTGTAGTTGCCCAGCTCACCATTCGCATTGAAGCTTTGATAAGTCATTTTATTATTCACAACACCACCTACGGTAATTACACCTTTGGTTTTGATGATGAGTATTATATCTACCGGAGGACCTGAATTTCTAGCGTCATAACTCAACCACAATTCCTTTCCTGATTTTATGTGCCAACTTGCACCATACCCACTATTTTCAGGTCTAGCAAAGACCCCATATTCCACCGAAACACTTCGGCTAAGCCCTACAAATTCGTTTTTTCTCTGGAGTTCTAGCGTCTGTATTTCTATTATAAAATCAGTCGTAGCGTCCAGCGAAAAAGGGCTAACCTTGGCATTTCCCTCCGTGATGAAATCCGCTAGCGTTACTTCTTGCATTTGATAAGTGCGAAAGTTGGTAAGGATAGCCTCTACCTCTTGAGCAAAAGTAGGGCGAGGCTGGAGATTTGGGGGAACAACATGGTTGATATTGATGGACGAAGCAGCAAACTGATACTTCATTATATAAGGTGCTTTTGCCAATTCGCCTTGTTTGTTCATTATCACTTGGGTATTGTAGCTAGCGTCATTACTTTTGTCTTCCAGCCCTGCTATTTGGAGTTTTGCCCCTGTGGTATCTAGCGTTCGCACTGTGCCAGTGGGTAGGGCTAGGTCTGTGTTACCTATGTTTTTACCGCTGTTTTCTAGTTTTTCAATGATTTGCTCTTTGGTATAGACGCTACCTACCTTATCGCCCTCGTCTATGGTTGCGATGTTTGTAGGGAGTTCGCCCATGCCCAAAGCCGTTTTCCACGCCTGTTTGTTTTCATCGGTTAGGGCTGTTGCATCGGCGTTGGCTTTTGCTTCTAAATCGGAGGTTTCTGCTTTGTTGGATAAGGTTTTGTCTAAACCATCTATTTGGCTTTGGCTGATTGTTTCACTCTTATGCCAATAGCTCTCCTGCCACTCCCAAAATTGCTCTTGGGTGGGTTTTGCTCCATTTCGGAACCAGCTTTTTATGGTGTTTTTGTCGGTCATATCTTTTGCTTTATGCGATTTAGAATTAAAAAAATCTAAAAGATTAAAAACATTAAAACGAAAGGAATGTTTTATTTCAATTATTTCATTTTTTCTATGTTTTCTATTTTTTCAATTAACTTTCTACCGCCTTATTAAAATCCAATAAACTCAATGTATTTGATAATTCTATAAGGTGGCATATTGTTGTGGGCTTGGTTGCCACCCTCATCTCCAGTTTTGTAGCCATTAGGAGGGTTATTCGTTCCTGTGATATTGTAGTTATCTTTTCCTCCGTGATTAATTCCTGATACCGCATATTGCCCCATTCCTGCGCCCCAGCCACTACCCCAACCAATACGAAAAGTATTATGATAATGGATAGGCATTTCTTCTTTTTTCAAAATATGAGTTTTCTCTCCGCCAGTGGCTCCCAAATTGGCAAAATCCGTATCATCTGGATTCCAACCCAAAGGGAACTTTCCGCGTAGGTCGGTGCATTCCTGCCAACCATCGGGAATGGGTTCTGTGGAAGGTTTGCCCCAAATGGCAATTAATCCAATTGGAATAGGCGATTTTTTGTTTTCCAATGCTGTTAATCTCGTTTCAAAATCGGCGTGAGTTTTGGCATTTTCTACCAAGTTTTCAAACCTTTTGAAATCCGCCCACACAAAGGTTTTTTCAGGCGTGGAACTTCCAAACGAGGCATATCTTTTGAAGATAGCTTGCTTGGTAGAGCCGTCTTCAAATACTCGATTTTCAATTTCTTCTTTGATGATGACGGAAGTGCCTATTGCCCCACCTTTGAAGTCCAAAATTTCGCCATTGATGAAAACAGCTCCGTTGCTTACAGAATTGCCAACCACTTCGCAACCGCTGATAATAGCGAGGTTTCCTGCCAAATTGCCCAAGTGATTAAACACCGAATAGGCGGTTTGCATTGCGTCTAAAATGTTCGTAGAAAGCGGAAATCCGCCCGTTTGATTGAAATGTAGATTGTTCATAATTTTCGGTTTTAGATTCGAGATATGAGAGTCAAGAATCAAGACTTCTTGCATCTTGGCTCTCGGCTCTTGATTCTCGGTTCTCGTAGGCTTATTGCCTACGGCATTATTTCTATTTTATATCGTTTTGAAGCCAACTTATAGAAATCCAAAAGGGCTTTCATTTTGTATTCGTTGTAGGTTAGATTTTGTGGAACTAGCACAATGAAATCCACACCTGTGTCGGAATAATTCGCATCATCGTGCAAATACATTATTTTGCCTCCTGCGTTTGGCTTATGGCTTATGGCTAAAAAATAAGGTTTTTGCTCTCCATCGGTGTAGATGTATTGCCTTTGGTATCGGTTGCCATCTTCTATTTTGATACGCCTTTCGGTGCGGTCAAATTCATCGTTTAAGACCTTTCGGAGGTAGCAAACTTGACCATTATGAGCCAAATTATAAAGGTTGTCCTTTCGGTTCTGATTGAAGATATAGACCAATTCATTCAACGGAAAATGCAACGCCCGAAGCCACGCCAAATGCTTTTCTTTTCGTAAAAATGTTGGCGTTAATAATTCTACAAGCCTATTTATATCTATATTAAACCACATAAGAAATTCCGTTAAAATTTTCCACCTTAAAATATCCCGATGTTGGAATGGTTTTCACTTCTATGGGTTGAAAGTTTCCGTAATTATTCACACTGGCATCAATCCATTTACTCTCGGCAAGAATAATATGCGGAATTTTCACACCTTCCACTTTTTGGAGTTCATCTATGAGATGAGCCAAAACCAATTCTCCATCAAAAGGCAGATTTTTAAGATAAGTTTTTATGGCTTCTTCTACTGGTTTTTTGCCTGTTCTTATGCTCGTTCCGTTTTCGTCAAGAACCAAAGGGTCGCGGTAGATTTTCATTTGAAGTTTCAGAATATCTGGCAGATAATTAATCACCGTGATTTTCACTCCTGCATCTTTGATTTCTTTCATATAGGCTTCAAAACTGGCTTTTTGCTCAGTTGTTATCGGTTGAAGTTCTCCGCCTTGCTCGGTTGCGATTTTGATAATCAAACGGCTTTCGGTTTCGCT
>JAUNHO010000046.1 GCA_030523905.1 Bergeyella zoohelcum | reverse complement strand
TAAGAAAATGAAACAAAGAACACCTGTAATTGTTAATATACTTGTAATTCTTACATTACTTTTCGTGGTATATTATATGTTCGTGCAGAGTACATCGTTCCTTTCTTCTCCGTATTTCTGGGGTACAGTGGCTATCAGCTGTATTTTAGCACTGATACACAATTCCATCGGAGATTTGATAGAGAACAATAAATTCCAAAATCTATCAGCAGAAGAAAAGGCAGCTTATTTAGAATACAAGAAGAAGCCTTACATCAAGACGCTTTGGGAAAGTGCTTTCAAACAACAAACGGCGAAGGAGGAGAAAGACATCCTTATAGACCACGGCTTTGATGGTATTATGGAGCTAGATAACCAGTTGCCAAAATGGTGGTTAGGGCTGTTCTGGTTCGGTGTAGCGTATTGTGTTATCTACATTGTAGCGTTCTTCTTCACAGATTTTGCTCACGCAGAAAAGGAATATGATGAAGAATACAAAACCCAGATTGCTGCGGTGGAAGAATATATGAAAACCGCTCCGCAAGCCTCTTTGGAGACAGCAGTTTATAATGCCGATTACATTGCAGAAGGAGAGGAAATCTTCAAAACCAACTGCGTATCTTGTCATATGGACGGCGGTAAAGGTGGTATCGGGCCAAACCTTACGGATAACAACTGGATAAACCAACCAGAGAAAACATTGTTCAAAAATGTATTCCATGTGGTATGGAATGGTTCGCCAAACAACCCATCAATGGTGGCATTTGGTAAGAACGGAACGCTTACTGGTAACGATATTGAGAAAGTAGCGTCTTACATCTACCACATCAACCAAGAGAAAAAACCAATTACACCTGCTGAGGGTGGTGCTGCTCCACAAGGGGAAGTTGCTAATTGGGAAAAATAAGGATAATGTGATTTTTCAAACATAATTCGCTATTAATTTGTTTAATAGTGGATTATGTTTTTCTCATTAAAAGCACCAAATTTCACGAAATTTAATGAAAAATACGAAATAATAATCGTTAAAATATATAAAAAACACAAAATAACGATTAAATAACAATACGAAAATACAATGACACAGCAAGACGACCATATAAAAGGAGGGCAAGGGCAGGTTTTGGAGCCTGAAACATTCCGTGATTCTGTCAATACAATGGATCAATCGGGGAAGCGAAAGTGGGTCTATCCTAGAAAGCCCAAAGGAAGTTATACCAATTATAGAACTTGGGTTGCTATCTTGCTTTTGGCGGTGTTTTTCACGCTACCGTTCGTTACTATTAACGGAAATCCGTTCTTGCTAATCAATATTTTGGATAGAGAGTTCTTCATTCTTGGTCAGCCTTTCTATCCGCAAGATTTCCATATTTTGGCACTCGGGGCTATTGCTTCCATTGTCTTTATTCTTCTCTTCACGGTGGTTTTCGGTAGGATTTTTTGTGGATGGATTTGTCCGCAGACTATTTTTATGGAAATGATTTTCAGAAAAATAGAGTATGCCATCGAGGGCGACCGAAACAAACAAATGAAACTGGATAAACAGGAGTGGAATGCCGAAAAAATATGGAAACGAAGCCTTAAATGGGGTATTTATGTACTGATTTCCCTCATCATCACGCACTTTATGTTTATGTATGTGGTGGGCAAAGAGGAGGTTTGGAGCATTATGAAACAAGGGCCTTTTGCCAATGCCACTAATTTCATCGTAATGATTATTTTCACTGGGGCGTTTTACTTCGTATTTGCGTGGTTTAGGGAGCAAGTTTGTACTTTGGTTTGCCCTTATGGTAGGTTGCAAGGCGTGTTGATAGACAAGCAAACGATTAATGTGTATTACGATTTCAAACGCGGTGAGAATCGTTCAAAATGGAGAAAAGGAGAGGATAGAAAAGCAGCTGGGAAAGGCGATTGCATCGATTGTAACCAGTGTGTGGTGGTCTGCCCTACGGGGATAGATATTAGAAATGGGCAACAGCTCGAGTGCGTGAATTGTACCGTTTGTATTGACGCTTGTGATGAGGTGATGGAGCGTGTGGGGCTACCGAAAGGGCTTATTCGCTACGCAACCGAAGACGAAATAGAGCAAGAAAGACCTTTCAAATTTACCAATAGAATGAAGGCGTATTCGCTCGTCCTTACTTTGTTGGTGGGCTTCTTGGGCTTTTTACTTTACAACCGAGGCAGTATGGAGGCGAAGTTCATCAAGCCTGCTGGCTCTACTTTCTTTGTGAAAGAGGGGCGAATTACCAATATCTACAACTATACATTCCTTAATAAGACGAATGAAGACAAAAAAGTAACGATAAAGGTCATCAGCCCAGCGAATGGAGAGATTACTTTCAGCGGAACCGATAAAATCACTTTGAAAAAAGACCAAATAATGAAAGGAACGATAAGTGTGAGTTTCCCAGAAAAGGAAATAAAACTTTCTAAACAGAATGTAACCATTGGCGTTTATGATGAAAAAGGCGAACTTCTGGATAGTTTTGAAACTTACTTTGAAGGGCCTTTCAAATTGGCATTTTAACCTAAAAAACTTCTGAAAATGTTCAAAAAATTCACTTGGGGGCACGGCATTATTGTGGCATTGGGGGCGTTTATGCTCTTCATCTTGTCGTTGATATTTATTTATACCAGAGGGTGGCAAAACTCGGAGCTGGTGTCAAACGATTATTATGAGGAGGAAATCAATTATCAAACCGAGATAGATGCCAAAACTAATGCGGATTTATTGGCTGAAAAACCAGCGTATTCCCAATCGGAAAACGGAATATCGGTGGCTTTCCCAAAGGCTTTGAACATTGATAATAACGAGGTTTCGTTTCATCTTTTCCGAACCGATGACGCTAGGCTTGATGTAAAAAAAGACCTAAAACTAGATGCGGAACATCGCCTTGTGATTCCAAAGCAAGTTCTATTTGCAGGAAGTTATACCTTGAAGTTAAAATGGAAACAAGAGGGCAAAAATTATCAAATAGATTATAATGTTTTATGGAAGTAGCACTTATCATATCGGCAATAGGTTTGGGCTTTGCATCGGGCTTTCATTGTATTGGTATGTGTGGGCCTATTGCCCTGTCTATGGGATTTACAGGGCAGCAAGGCATTAGATTTCATTTACAAAATCTCACTTATAATCTCGGTAGAATACTCACTTATTCGCTACTTGGTGCGGTGGTGGGCGTGGCAGGAGAGGGCTTCCAAATGGCAGGTTTTCAGAAGTATCTCAGTATATTGGCAGGCGTTTTACTGATTCTTATGGCGGTGTTTTCGTTCGGCGGTAAGGATTTCGCATCTAAAATCCCTTTTCTTTCAAATATTTTACTGAAAATAAAGATTTCATTATCTAGATTACTGCAAAAAACAGATTTTAGGTCAAGGTTTCTCACAGGGGTACTCAATGGTTTTCTCCCTTGCGGAATGGTCTATGTAGCACTCACGGCATCTTTGGTAGCTGGTGGTGTGTGGCAGAGTGGTTTGTTTATGCTGTTGTTTGGTTTGGGGACTATTCCGTTTTTGTTCATCACGGTGGTGGCTGGGAATATGATGACACAGGCCTTTCGATTAAAAGTACTGAAAGTACTACCTTTTGTGATGATAATTCTCGGTGGTTTGTTTATTCTTCGCGGTATGGAGCTGGGCATTCCCTACATTTCTCCGAAAGAAACCGCTCTGAAAATCCATAAAAAGACAGAAGAAACTCCAAAAGAAATAATGAAAGAAGGAGCGAATTGCCACTAATTATAAAAGCCTCAAATCCATCATATAGGTAAGGGCTTCGGTGATGGTTTCTACCTTTAGTTTTTGGAAAATATTTTTTCGGTGAAATTTTATAGTACTCTCGGAAATATAAATCCGTTTGCTAATTTCTTTTATGGTAAGACCTTGGGCGTAGAGCCTTAATATTTCCATTTCCCTATCATTTAGTTTTATTTTTTCATAACTTTTCCACTGATGAAGAGATAAATCATAAATCCAATAATTTTCCGAGTTGTCTTTTGTAATAATGATATTTCCAGCAGTAGAGTTTCTAGATAATTCTACGAGGCATAGGGCTAGAACAACATTGCCTTCATTGGAGAAGGATAATGGTGTAATTTTTTGATTGACAAGAATATACTTGCCTTTTTCGTCTTGTAAATGAAAATCATAGGAGACGCTATAATGGATTTTTTCATCTATTGGGATATTCCTGAAAAATTCTTTACATATCTTATTGGTAATGAATAAAATCTCCAAATCCTCTTTTTTTATTTTTTTGAAATAGAAAGAATATCCCATTTTTTGGACTTCATCGGAAGAGAGACCACAAAGAAATAAAGGATTTTTGGCAACAAATTCAAAGGTTTTACTTTCGTAATTTACCACATAAAGACTTTTATAAGTAACCCTTGCAAATGCCTTTATCATAGATTGGTAATCTATATTATTTTCCATATTTATTTGATTTTTCTACTATACTTTTGTATAGTTTTTATGGTTAGATTGCAAAACTATACAAAAGTATAGTGAAGTTGCAAATGTTTTTTATGATATTTGTAGGCGAGAGAATGATTAAAATAAAATATTATGAAAGATAAGTTATTAATATTAGGGTTAGTACTATTCGCTACATTGGCGTTCTCGCAGACCAATAGGTATATTTATGAATGCCAAGTAAAGAAAAATGGAAAGTATTCTAAAATGGATTTGGTGCTAGATATAACTCCAGACAAAGTAAAATTTTATGATAATAAGTTTTTATATACAGATTCACTTAATCAGATTAATCCATCTCATAAGCACATAGTAAATTCTATTTCCGAACAAGTAATAATCAGAAATAGAAATACTTTTGATAATATTTCGCATTATAATAATAATGAGGGAGATTACTTCTCTATAAAAACACACGATGAGATGAAATGGATGCTATACCCAGAAACTAAGGATTTTCAGGGGTATAAAATCCAAAAGGCTACCACTACTTTTGGAGGTAGAAATTGGACGGCTTGGTTTGCACCAGATGTACCGATACAGGAGGGGCCTTATAAATTCCGTGGTTTGCCAGGGCTTATTTTTCAACTTTATGATGATAAAGAAGACTTTATATATACTTTGGTAAAGAATAAAAATATGGCAGAAACCTATAATACTTCCGATTTTGTGGAGACTTATTATGGCAAAGCACCAATTTCTATCACTCATAAACAATATGTGAAAATAAAATTAGATGACTATAATGATCCGTATGCTTCATTGGTAAAGGCATTGAAATCAGGAGCAAAGGTCGGGATAGATGATGAGGAGATAACTTCTGTAGCCCAGCTAGATACTAGAAGAAAAGCAACACAGGAGGATATAAAAAAGCACTATACTCCAATAGAACTGGATAAAGCTATCCCATATCCTTAAAATGAAAAAACATAAAAAAATAATTTAGAATAAAGGTAAAATTTGAAACAATATGTACGAAATCAATTTTTTTAAGAAGGTATCCGTGGCTTCTACTTTCGCGGTGGCTATTTTTGCTAATGCACAAGAATTTCAGCAGAATGGAATTAATTATCAAGTGATAGATACTACAGCCAATTTGGTAAAGGTGATTGCTAGTCCAGATGCTACGGGAGAGGTAGAAATCCCTATACGAGTGAGTGATGGCGGTGTAACTTATACGGTGGCTCTCATTGGAAATTCCGCATTCAGAAGTAACCTTAATATTACAGGGATTACTATTCCTCAAACAGTACAAAAGATAGAAAACAATGCTTTTGATGGTTGTAAAACGCTCAGCTCCGTGGTATTACCTGAGGGGTTGGAGGCTATTGGCGATAGTACTTTTGATGGTTGCGAAGAGCTAGTGCGTATCAGTATTCCTGCTTCTGTAACTAGTATAGGAAGAAATGTTTTCCTGAATTGTACCAAACTCGTAACGATTAATGTAGATGCTAGTAATCAGAACTATATGTCAGATTCAGGGATATTATTCAGTAAAGATAAAAAAGTAATATACAGATTTCCTACGGCTAAAACATTAACGGAATATACCATTCCAGATTCTGTGGAAACGATAGAACTAGGGGCTTTTGAAGGAGCAAGATTTTCCTCTGTAAGCATACCTAATTCCGTTAAAATAATAAAGGAATCGGCATTTTTGAATTGCGTTCGTCTATACAATGTGAATATTCCAGACTCGGTACAAGAAATTGGTAATATGGCGTTTGCAAGTTGCCTTAACCTCCGAGAATTTAATATTTCTGCATCGGTAACGAAAATTGGCGATAATGTTTTTACCTATTGTTCTAATTTGGTAAATATCAATGTTAATGAAGGAAATGCCTTTTATTCCTCCGAAGATGGTGTTTTATTTGATAGGAAGAAAAGAATCTTGGTATATTCTCCGATAGGGAAAAGAGGTGCATATTCCGTACCAGATGGGGTAATAGAAATAGGTAGATCGGCTTTTGCAAATTCTAATTTGACCTCCGTGGTATTTCCTGCTACACTTAAAAATTTCAGACGAAATGCTATGTTTGGTGCGGAGAAAATAACCGAAATTTTTATTCATACTAATACGCCACCTACTTTGGAAAGACAGGTTTTTGATGCTATGCCTGTTTCTAGTATTACCTTGAAAGTGCCTGTGGGAGCAGGGGCTACTTATAAAAGTACAGATGTTTGGAGGGATTTTAACATTGTAGAAGATGCTACTTTGTCGGCACAAGATGCGTCATTGAAGGCATCGGACTTGAGTGTATATCCAAATCCTGTGGTAAATATTCTCAATATAAAATCTGATGAGAAAATAGGCAATGTAGCACTATATAACTCTGCTGGACAAGTAGTTAAGACTTTTGAACTCAACAAAGGAGAAAACAAAATAGATGTTTCAACCCTAAATAAAGGCGTATATTTTATCAATCTGAAAGGAAAAGTCTATAAAGTATTGAAGTAAAACATTTTTGCATTAATATAAAATAAAAGAGAAGAACCCCACTAGAGTTTTAGACTTTGGTGGGGTTCTTTGTTTAGAAAGGGTTTTATACTGCCATAAGTCTAGCTCAACACTTTCATCAGTCTTGCGTAAAACTTCCGTAAGCCTCGAGCAAAATCTCCGTCAGTCTCGCGTAAAATTTCCATCAGCCTCGAAGAAAAACTCCGTCGGCTTCGCGTAAA
>JAUNHO010000045.1 GCA_030523905.1 Bergeyella zoohelcum | reverse complement strand
TTTCTTGATTTTTTCGAACCTTTCACCCGATGGTAATTTCCCGAATTGTGGTAAATTGGTAATGATAAAAGTCGCAATACCAAGAATTGCAACAATAAATAAAAGAATATATATCATTTTTTTAAGATGTTTCATTATAAATAAGATTAATGCCCTGAGGATTTGGATAAAAGATTGATAATGAGTACCCCAATGATGATAAACGCAATGCCAAGAATTGCCCAAAAATCCAGCGGTTGCTTAAAAATAAACACTGAAACCAATGCCGTGAGAACAAGTCCCACACCTGCCCAAATGGCGTAGGCGATACCCAAAGGAATTTCTTTCAACGCTTGGGAAAGAAAGAAAAAGCACCCAATAAATGCAATAATAGTAATAAAACTAGGGAAAAACTTTGTAAATCCATCTGATTTATTGAGAAACGAAGAGCCTGTAACTTCAAAGATAATGGCAATGGCGAGGTATAAGTATTTCATTATTATCGTAATAAATATTTGCAAAGATACTAATATTAACAAAAAATCCAGCACTCGGTGAGGAATGCTGGATCAACTATGAAACCTATTATTTCAGTTTCTTTTTCACGGCTACTTCTTCATAAACTTCAAGAATATCACCGATTTCTATATCGTTGTAACCTTTTATATTAAGACCACATTCGTAGCCCTTCGTTACCTCTTTTACATCGTCTTTGAAACGCTTCAAGCTTTCCAGCTCACCATCGTGCTTCACGATGCCATCGCGTAATAGACGGATTTTGGAGTTTCTAGTAACTTTACCCGAAAGCACCATACACCCCGCAATACTGCCGACTTTGGAAATCTTGAAGACCTCACGGATTTCCACATTACCAATGACTTGCTCACGGATTTCAGGTGAAAGCATTCCTTCCATTGCCTCTTTCACATCGTCCATAGCGGCGTAAATCACGGAATAAGTACGGATTTCTATCTGCTCTCTATCTGCCAATTCTTTTGCATTTGCCCCAGCACGAACATTAAAGCCGATGACAATAGCGTCCGAAGCCGTTGCTAAAAGAATATCCGACTCGGTGATTTGCCCTACACCTTTATGCAAGATATTCACTTGGATTTCCTCCGTAGAAAGTCTCTGCAACTGGTCTGAAAGTGCCTCAACAGAACCATCTACATCTCCTTTAAGGATAATATTGAGTTCTTTGAAATCACCAAGAGCAATACGGCGACCAATCTCATCAAGGGTAAGATGTTTTTTGGTTCTTATGGACTGCTCTCTTTGGAGTTGCTCACGCTTATTGGCAATGGTTTTCGCTTCTCTTTCATCTTCATAGACACGGAATTTATCGCCTGCCGTAGGTGCTCCGTCTAATCCTAAAATAGTAACAGGGATTGAAGGGCCTGCCTGCTGCATATGCTTACCTCTTTCGTCAAGCATTGCTTTTATTTTTCCGTGGTTTTTACCTGCTAAAACATAATCGCCAACCTTCAAAGTTCCTGACTGCACGAGCATCGTTGCCACATAGCCTCTACCTTTATCCAAAGAAGCCTCTATTACTACACCTTGTGCATTTCTATTCGGGTTGGCTTTTAGTTCCAATAATTCTGCTTGAAGTAATACTTTTTCTAATAAAACATCTACATTGTTACCAAATTTTGCCGAGATTTCTTGGGACTGAACATTACCGCCCCATTCTTCCACCAAAATATTCATTGAAGATAATTGCTGACGGATATTATCTGGATTGGCATTTGGTTTATCCACCTTGTTAATGGCAATAATCATAGGAACGCCCGCCGCCTGTGCGTGGGAAATGGCTTCCTTGGTCTGTGGCATCACATCATCATCGGCTGCGATTACGATAATTGCAATATCCGTTACCTGGGCTCCTCTGGCTCTCATCGCGGTAAATGCCTCGTGACCAGGGGTATCAAGGAAGGTGATGTGCTGTCCGTTTTCCAGCTCTACGCTATACGCCCCAATATGCTGTGTGATACCGCCAGATTCCCCAGCGATTACATTGGTTTTTCTGATGTAGTCCAAAAGTGAAGTTTTCCCGTGATCCACATGACCCATAACGGTAACGATAGGTGCTCTCGGTAGTAAATCTTCTGGTGAATCTGCCACCTCATCTTCTGCACTTTCTTCAAGGTCGGCATCAGAGAACTGAATATCATAGCCAAATTCATCGGCTACTAATTGAAGAATATCCGCCTCCAAACGCTGGTTCATCGTAACCATAACGCCGAGCGAGAAACAAGTAGAAATAACCTCCGTGGCACTTACATCCATAAGGGCAGCGAGTTCGCCAACGGTGATGTATTCGGTAACTTTAAGCGTCTTGTCTTGTGCATCAAGCTCCTGTCTGCGTTCATCTTGCTCTCTACGGAAAGACCTTTTATCCCTTCTATGTTTAGAAGTTTTGGATTTACCACCTTTGTTGGTCAGTTTTTCAAGGGTTTCCTTGATTTGGTTTTTCACTTCCTCTTCCGAAAGCTCTACTGGCATTACTTTTTCGTTTCTTCTGCCACCTTTTTTACCACCACGATTGTTACCTCCACCGCCTTGGTTTTTGTTGTTACCACCATTCGGATTTGGTTTTCCGCCTCCTTGTGCTGGGTTTTGTTTTTGCCCTGCTCCTTGCTGGTTATTCGTTGCAGGTTTTTCTATTCTCTTGCGTTTTTTCTTCTTATTACCGCTTTCTTTTGTTCTGCTAAACTGGGCAAGGTCTATCTTTTCACCTGTAATTTTCGGCCCGTCTAATTTTTGATATTGGGTAACGACTTTTTCAGGTGTTTCAAAGGTATGGCTAGTGATTTCCTCCTGAACCTTTACCGCTGGTTTTTCTACCACAGGCTGTGGTTTAGGTTGCTCTTTTTTCGGAGCTGGTTTATCTGCCTTTTTATCCTTTGGCTTATCTTTTTTATCTTTCTCTTTAGAAAATTTAGACTTTGGACGAGACGATTCTAACTGGGAAATATCTATTTTGTCCAAGATATTCACGCCTGTTTTCGGTGCTGTTTCTGGTTTTTCTTCCTGTTTTGGTTCAGCTGGTTTTTCCTCCGCTACCTTTACCTCCTCCACTACTGGTGCTGGTTCAGACTTTGGTTCTTCCTTGGCTGGTTCTTCTTTTTTAGGTTCAAGGTCTATTTTCTCTATAATTTTGAGTTCTGGTTTTTTGGTTGTTTTCGCCTTGATAACCTCCGCAGGTTTTGGTTCTTCTTTTATTTCTAATTTTTCATCTGGCACCTTGGTAATGACCACCTCGTGGGAAGCCTTTCTCTGGGCACCATCTTTAGCAAACTCGGCTTGTAGGGCATTATAGGCTGCTTCTTCAAGCTGAGCATTGGGGTTGTTCTCTACCTCAAACCCTTTGGATTGTAAAAATTCTACCAATCGGCTTGATGAAATATTGAACTCCTTGACTGCTTTATTTAATCTAATTTTTGGCATATTTTGTATTCTCTTTTGCTTTTTCCCAAAAGCTTTTTTATATTATTTATTAGGTGTTTCTATTAATCCTCAAACTCTTCGCGTAGAATTTGTTTCACTTCTTCTACGGTTTCTTCCTCCAAATCGGTCATATTCATAAGGCTTTCGGTATCCTTATCTAGTACGCTTTTCGCTGTGGTAAGCCCTACTTTGCGGAACTGCTCCAAAATCCACTCTTCTATATCATCATTAAACTCGGTAAGCTCTACATCTTCCTCCTCTTGCTCTCTGATGACATCTATTTCCAGCTCGGTAAGCCAAGATGCCAGTCTGATGTTTTGCCCTTGCTTCCCAATGATTTTGGAAATTTCCTCCGCTGGCGTATAGACTGATGCTCTAGCAGCCTCGGTATCTACCTCTACCTTATCAATATTTGCATTTCCTAATGCTCTTTTTACCAAAATCTCTGGGTTATTAGACCACTGAATCACATCTATATTTTCGTTTCTCAGCTCTCTCACCACTCCGTGGATTCTAGAACCTCTCACCCCTACACAAGCACCCACAGGGTCTATTCTATCGTCCAAAGCATCTACTGCAATTTTAGCTTTTTCGCCTGGGATTCTCACTACTTTTTTCAGTATAATGGTACTATCTTGGATTTCAGGAATTTCTAATTCTAATAATTTTTCCAAGAATTTCGGTGCCGTTCTTGACACGAAAATCTGAGGTTTTGAGCCTTTGAAATCTACTTTTTCTACTATTGCTCTTACATTTTCGCCTTTTTTGAAGAAATCCGAAGGAATTTGCTTTTCTTTCAAGAGAACAAACTCATTATCTTCATCATCTATCAAAATTACATGTTTATGGCGAATGTGATGCACCTCTCCCACCACAATTTCACCGATTTTATCGCGGAATTGCTCATAAAGCATTGCATTATTATGCTCTTGCAATTTGGTAAGGAGTATTTGTTTCAAGGTAAGAATATTTCTTCTACCCAGCTGTGCCACAGGGATTTTCTGCGAATACTCTTCCCCAATTTCAAAAGTAGGGTCTATTTTTTTCGCCTCTGAAATTTCTATTTCCAAGTCATCATCTTCGGACATTTCATCTTCTACGATGGTCTTGTTGATATAAATTTCAAAGTCCCCTTTATCAGGATTCACAATCACATCAAAATGGTCATCAGAGTCGTATTGTTTCCTCAAAAGAGTTTTCAGAGACTCCTCTATGATTGCCATCAAATCGATTTTACTGATATTCTTACTTTCTTTAAAATCGCCAAACGCTTCAATTAAAGCTAAATTATCCATTTTATTTTGTCTATTTTTTTGTTAAAATTTTATTTCTACCAATGCTTTTTTTATCTCGGCATAAGGTATCTCACGCTCCTCCACTACATCTACCTTGCCTTTTCCTATCTCTTTCGGTTTTCTATACCTCAATATAAGTACGATTTTCTCTTCATCTACGGAAGCCAGTTCGCCCTCTATTTCGGTGTCGTTTTGCAGTAAAACTTTCAGAAATCTACCGATATTTTTCTTGTATTGTCTTGGGATAGAAAGCGGTTCGCTCAGCCCAGCCGACATTACTTGCAGACTAAAATCGTGTTCCTCTCTATCCATATTAAACTCTATGGCACGGCTAGCATCAAGGCAATCCTGAATGCTCACACCATTGTCCCCATCAAGGATTACGATAATATCATCACCTGCGGAAATCTTCAAATCTACCCAAAAAAGGTCTTCTCTTTCTTGGAGAAAATCTCCCAATAATTGTTCTATTTTAGTTCTAAAATCCATTCTGATATTTTGAAATAATGATACGAAAAAAGGCTTTCTCTGGGAAGGCCTTTTCATCGTATTCCATAAAATCTGTGGCAAAGATACAATTTTTTTTATAAAAATCAAGTTTTGAAATGGTTTTAACCCATATTTTCTTCATTTTCATTGTTTTTTTGCTCCAAAAGTCCGCGAGTTTCGGTACTGCCCGACTGCAAATCCCAAGTTTCTTTATTCTCCCAAAGCTGACGAATTTCTATTATTTTTGGAAAAACATAAACCGCCTCGGCATTGGTTTGATTCTTAAAATCTGCCTCGTCCCAAAAGCCATTCTCATTATTATCCACCAAGATACGGAGAATGTACTGCCCTGGTTTTAGTTCTGTAAATTGGTTTTTAGCCTCATTGGTGTATTTAGACCACTGGACTTCATATTTGTCATTCAAAAATTGAATCCAAAATTTCTGTGTAGGAGCATTGATAAGTTCCAAACCGAAACTACCATAATTTTCTTCCCTATCTATCTCAAAATTAAACTGATAGGTCTTGTCTATTCTTTTATAATAAGATGAAACACTCTCTTTTGGAATGGTGAGGGAATATTTTTTGCCTATTTCAAATGCCGAAGATACCAAAATTTTATACGGATTATTTTCCGAAATTTTCGCGGTAAAAGGCTGAGTGGTAAGGCTATCAATATTTAGTTTCCAGTTTTGGGTATCTAGATTTTTTAGTTCAAAATTAGAAATGATTTCAAAATCCCTATGCGGCGGAATGGTCGCTCCCTTTTGGTTACTGATGGTCATTTCCTCCTTGTCATTCGCACGATAAAAAATGGAAGCCTCGCCTGTTTTTTCATCGGCTTTGTAGGAAAATTTAAGGTTTTCGCTTTGGCTTGTTCCGATGTTTTGAGATTTGGCATTGAACCAAATAATCGCCGTGTCTGATTTTGGACGATGAGCCACCTTATACTCTTTCAGTTTATCGTTCAGGCTTTGTACCTCCACACGCTGCGGGTTGCCCTCAAATACCAGCATCACACCACCTGCTTTTTCTTTGGTTTCCTTATATTTCAATGCTTTTTTGGAAGAGAAAAGGCTCATTTTAGTCCCTGAAATATTCTCGGAAAGTTCCAAAGGCTCTTTTCGGAAGGCTATTTTTTCTTTACCTTCATCAAAAACGGAATTTTGGTTTTCATCATCAAAGGCAATGATGCGGTATTTCCCTGCGGAAAGATAGTTCATTTCAAAATAGCCATCTGGGTCGGCTTTTGTAATATAATAAGGCTTTTCACGATAATTAATACTATCTTGCTCCTTGTAAAGCCCCACTACAAAGTTGCGTTTTTCGGCATCGGGAGGAAGTTTCGTGGGGTCGTTTCGCTCCATTCCGTTCTGTACTTCTCCACTGATGTATAGCCCATCAAGTTTATCGCCAGTAGAAAATGCAAAGTTGAAATACGGCAAAACATTACCCTCGTTCAGGTCGGTAATGCTATTCCCAAAATTAAAATTATAGGTCGTATTTTCCTGCAATGGTTCTGCCCATTCTATCTGTATATACTTGTTTCCAAGCGATGACGGAAGTATGCGTCTGACCTTAATCGGCGGGGAAATAATGAGATTTTTCTGCACCTCTTTCAGCGTGATATACTCATCAAAATAGAGCATCAGTTTCTTGAAATCCGTAGAGACATTCACCCTCGTAGTATCTATATTAGCGTAGGTAAAACGCGGTGCAAGTGTATCTTTACTACCACCCACAGGCGAACCTACTCTGGCACAAGACTGCACCAAAAACGCAAAAATAATGATAAAAAAATAATTTCTCATTAAAATATTTTGGGCAAATTTAATAAAAACTTATTCTTCCAAGTCTTTTTTTCCTTCCCAAATATCACTAATTTGTTAGGGAAAATTATCAAAAAGGCTAACCAATGTCATTGCGGACTA
>JAUNHO010000044.1 GCA_030523905.1 Bergeyella zoohelcum | reverse complement strand
TCGGCTCACGAGGTCGTAGGCGTGGTAACGGTGGCAGATAAAGCCAGTGGGAGAGGACAGAAAATCACACAATCTCCCGTAAAAGACTATGCGGTGGAGCAGAATTTGCCCATTTTTCAGCCTGAAAAACTGAGAAATGAAGATTTTTTAGCCCAAATTAAAAACCTTGATGCGGATATTTTCGTAGTTGTAGCGTTTAGAATGATGCCCAAAATTTTGTTTGAAATGCCTAGATTGGGAACTTTTAATCTCCACGCATCGCTTTTGCCAGACTATCGTGGGGCGGCTCCGATTAATTTTGCGGTCATCAACGGCGAGGAAACCACAGGAGTTACCACATTTTTTATTAATGAAAAAATAGACGAGGGCAATATTCTCCTTCAAAAAGAAACCACCATTGGTAAAGATGAAGATGCTGGTTCTTTGCACGATAGACTGATGATAATAGGTGCGGATTTGGTAGTGGAAACGCTGAACCAACTGGCAGAAGAAACCATAGCAGAACGCCCTCAGCCACAGGTGGAGAAGCCTAAAAATGCGTTCAAAATTTTCAAAGAAGATACGAAAATCAATTGGGAACAGCCTTCCGAGCAAGTGCATAATTTCATCAGAGGTATGGCTCCGTATCCTTGTGCTTTTACGCTTTTAGACATTGCAGGGGAAGAAAAATCTCTGAAAATTTTCAAGGGAAGTTATGAAAAACAAACCCATCAACACGCGGCGGGTTCTTTACTCATTGCCAAAAATGAATTTAAGATTTATACCCAAGATGGTGTTTATTGCCCCGAAGAAGTGCAACTTCAAGGGAAGAAAAGAATGAGCGTAAAGGATTTTCTAAATGGTTTTAGACATTTTGATGATATAAAAATGGGGTGATTATTTCACCCCTTTATTTTGGAAGTAAGTCCATAGCAGACGGATTTCACCATACTCAAACTCGTTTGGAAGATGCTGTTTCCACTCATTAAGGCTTTCAAATTGCTGTTTTTGGTAGAGTTTTTCAAAAATTTCAATATTATTTTTCGGTACAATGCGTTGCAAATCTTCCAAGGTAAGTATCCCTGTTTCTGCAAATTTGGAAAAATGCCCCATAATAGTAGTGGTCAAAACGCCTCTTTCTTTGGCAATTTCCGCGATGCTTTTACCTTCTTCAAACAATTTCCAACTGATGATGTGGGTAGGTGTTTTAGCAATCTGCGTGGAGATTTCCTTTTTCTTTTTCTCATCAAAAAGATGTGTGTCTAGCAGTTTTAATTTTTGTACATCGGTGAGGTAGTCCTGCAAATCATCTATTAAAGTTTTGGTCTGTTCGTTGTAGCCTTTTAGCCCCACAACGCCTTTGGTTTCGGAGTAAAATTCTTTCAGTGGCTCAAAAACTTTTTCATTAATCTTGTTGAAAAAATAGGTTACTGCACCTTTTGCTTTGTTTTCTATGGCACTCCATTCTTCTTTTCCCAAAATAAATTGCTGTGTTTTGGTGAGGAGTACTTTTTCAAATTTGGTGAAAATTTCGTTCAGTTGTTCGGTTTCTTGTTTGGCAGAATTGTAGAAAGCTATTGCTTTCACTAGATCTAGTTTTTTGCTTTTTATGGCTTCTTGATACCATTTTTGGAGTTCGTATAGCACCCATCGGCAGTCGGTTCTGTTGATGATTTTCATTATGCTGTAATCATATTTTTCAGCACTGATGATGTCTTCCATTTTGTCATTAGCGTGTGTAGAATCCTGAAAACCAGAGACTCTTTGGTCATTGAAAATGATTTCAGGGGTTATTTTGGACTTCAAAACGATGCCTTCCAAAGTTCTACATCTAGACAATGCCACATAGACCTGCCCTGATGCAAAGGAGTTCCCCGCATCAATGATGACTCGGTCAAAAGTCAAACCTTGGCTTTTATGAATAGTAACCGCCCAGGCTAGACGCAGAGGAAACTGCTCGAAACTTCCTAGTAGCTCCTCTTTTACATTTTTATCAGCGTCTAGTGTATAGTTTTTGTTTTCCCAAACTTCTTTTTTTACCTTATATTCCTCGTGAGAGTCTTCTATTCTTACCACCACTTCATCATCATCAAGACGAAGAATTTCGGCCAAAGAGCCATTGTAATATTTCCTTTCGCTAGTGGCATCATTACGGATAAACATTACCTGTGCACCTACTTTTAGCTCTAAAATTTCCTCGTTGGGATACTGGTTTTCTTTGAAATCTCCGATGATTTTTGCCTTGTATGAATAAGATTTCCCTTTGAGTTGGTTTAGTTTTTCTTGATTGACCGACTGGGCAATTCTGTTATGAGAAGTCAGGTGAATATAAGTTTCCTTTTTCGGTTCAAAATCTGGGTTATAACGAGAGTTGAGCAAATCAAAATCAATGTTTTTTCGGTCGCCATCTCGTATTGCATTTAGAATTGTAAGAAAATTTTCGTCTTTTTGTCTATAAACTTTGGTGAGTTCCACCGTCAGAAGATTTACTTTTTCTAATGCTTTGGCACTGAAAAAAAACGGAGAAGTATAATATTTAAGGAAAAAACTTTCGTCTTTTACCACAGGAGATAGCTGATGCAAATCCCCAATGAATAGCATCTGTGCACCACCAAAAGGCTGCTGATTTCTACGGATATGGCGAAGGGAAAAGTCCATCATATCCAGTACATCGGCACGGAGCATAGAGGCTTCATCAATGATGATGATTTCCACCTCTCGTAGGAGCTTTAGTTTGCTTTCTCGGTATTTGAAATGCTTTATTAGGTCAGGGATATTGTTTGCCAAAGTCTGGTCAATTCGCTCCAAAGTAGGGATAAAAGTGCGTAGCGGAAGCCCAAACATAGAATGAATGGTAACGCCCCCAGCATTGATGGCGGCTATGCCCGTAGTCCCCAGAACTATGAATTTTTTCTCGGTGCGTTTTACAAAATCATTTAGAAAAGTGGTTTTCCCTGTCCCAGCCTTTCCTGTAAGGAATATGTGGCGGTTGGTATATTCTGCGAGTTGAAAAATTTGCTGATTCATTAGCCCAAAAGTAATCAAAAAAAGGATTAAAATTGATACTTTTGCAAGAAAATTTTTATACCTATATATTTGTATGAAGAAAATACTTTTAGTTTCAGCGATTTCGGTGGTTTTAATATCTTGTTTCAGCAATAAATCTAAAAAAATAGATGAAAGATTGCCCAAAGATATTGCCCTAATGCCAAAGCGTACCGAAGACCTTAGCCTTGAAGAACAAAGGCAGATAGATGAAGAAAAACTGCGAAAAGTACATCAGGAAATAGAAGAATTGATAGGCTCTGTAACCTGCACTGATGCTGTCAACTGGCGTATAACTCCTTTTGGGTCAAAGCCTTGTGGCGGCCCTGCAACTTTCATCGCCTATCCGATAGAAGTAGAAGACGAAGTTTTACCTAAAATCACGGACTATAATAGAGAAAGTTCTGCGTTTAATCTCAAATACGGCATCACTTCCGATTGTAATGTTGTAACCGCTCCTGTGGCTGTGAAGTGCGTAGGCGGAGAGGCGATACTTTCTTATGAATAAAATGCTGTTGTAAGTATTTTTTGTACTTATTATGGTTGATTTTTATCATTTTTTAGTTCTCTTGTTTTTAATCATTCTAAAAAAGCCTTATATTTGCACCATTCAAATTAGATTAAGATGAGAAAAATAGTTGTTTTATTCGGATTGGTTTCAGCTTCTATTGTGGCTCAAACCCATTCAGATAAGACTAAAGATATAGAGGAAGTGGTTCTCAATAAACCTGTTTCCATAAAAAATCAATTGGAAAAAGAGGGATTTGCCGTAAATGTAGTGGAGACCAAAGAAATGGCAATGCGAAATGTACAAACAACCGAACTTCTGGACAGAACGGCTGGGCTTCGGTTGAGACAAGATGGAGGGCTAGGGTCTCGTATCAATTTTAATATCAACGGAATGACAGGCAATGCCATTAAGGTTTTTATTGATGGTGTTCCTGCCTCAAACTATGGTCGTTCGTTTTCTATTAATAGCATTCCACCAGCACTTATTGAGCGAATTGAGGTGTATAAAGGCGTGGTGCCAGGCTATTTATCCGAGGACGCTTTGGGAGGGGCTATTAATGTTGTACTCAAAAAACAGGCACGAAATCTGCTAAATGTTTCGTATTCTTTTGGCTCATTCAATACGCATCAGGCAAATGCCAACGCTAGTTATCGTGATAAGAAAGGAATGCTCGTAGATATTTCGGGATTTTATAATTATAGCGACAATAATTATGAGGTTTGGGGCGACCAAATTACCTTCGTGGATTATCAAGGGCGTTTGACAAGAGGTCATAAAGCACGAAGATTCAATGATGCTTTTCGTTCGTACGGAACTAAAATTGATTTCGGTTGGGAAGGCGTAAAATGGGCGGATAGATTTACCATTGGCGGTGTTTTTTCCAACGATTATAAGGAAATACAGCACGGCATCACTATGCAACGCGTTTTTGGTGATAGACACAGCCGTAGAGAAGCCAATATCGCTACGCTCAACTATCGTAAAAAAGATTTATTTACCAAAGGTCTTTCCCTGAATGTAGATGCGAGTTATGCTCATAGAATCGTGCAAGCTATTGATACTGTGGGGATTATGTATGATTGGCAAGGGGCTATATTAAGACCAGATGGAAGCCTTGTAAGGTATTCAAGTGGGGCAGAGCAAGGCGACCGAAAAACTGATGTGAAGAATACCAATAAATCATTCGTGATGAGAGCCAATGTAGGATACGAAATTACGGATAGCAACAAGTTGTTTATCAATCAGTTATATAATAATTTCAAAAGAGGCGTAGCAGACTCTTATCTTCCATTAGGGCTTCAGTTGTTGCAGAATACCAGAGATTTAGAAAAAAGTATCACTACGGTTACTTATGAGAATTTGGCACTAAATCAACGATTGCGAACCAATGTTTTCTATAAATATTATAGACAAAAAGTAACTTCAAATGAGCCTTATCAGGTTTCTTCTATTCCATTAGCATATGATGTGAATAAAAGAGAGAAAATAGAAGAATACAACGGATTTGGTGGTGCGATTTCGTATGCGGTGAGCAAAAAATTCTTTGTTTTGGCTTCGGCGGAACAGGCAATCCGTTTTCCGAATGAGGACGAAATTTTTGGTAGCCCAGATAATTTGATTAATCCGAGTGATTTAGATGCCGAGAAAAGTTTTAATGCCAATATCGGTGTGAATTTTTCAGGGATTACCTTGGGGAAACATACTTTGAGAGGGACTTTGTCTTTGTTTTATCGCGATACAAGAGGAATGATAAGACAGGCAGAATCTACTGGGAATAGCGGTACTACTTATTACGAAAACTTGGAAGATGTATTGTCTCGTGGGGTAGATGTAGAACTGAATTATGCTTATGCCAATCAGCTACACATTGGGCTGAATGTCTCTAAATTTGATGTGCTTTTCAATACCGAGTACAATTCAAAAGGCGAAAGATACCTATATTACCGAAAACAAATCCGAAACGAACCTTCGTTTAAGTTCAATGCCAACGCCACTTATTATTTTGACAATTTCTTGCAACAAGGTTCCCGTGCATCATTACATTATAATGTACATTTTGTGGAGAGTTTTCTGCGTAATTGGTCTAATGTAGGTCTGAATAATTTGGATATTATCCCTACTCAATTCTCCAATGATATAGGTTTTACCTACGCATTTCCAAAACGAAAAGTGGCGATAAGTATTGATGCGAAAAACATTTTCAACCAGCAGTTGTTTGATAATTTTGGGTTGCAAAAACCTGGAAGAGCATTTTTCGGAAAAGTAACATATAATATATTTTAATCCTTAAATTTTTTATAAATGAAAATCAACATTTTCAACAGAAAGACGCTTCTAGCGTTTGGGGTAGCAGCAATGACATTGACTGCTTGTAACAATAGTGATGATAGAGTAGAAGAATCGGTGGTAAATCCAGACTCTAACAAGGAATTTCAGTTAGCCTTTGCGAGTGGCTCTGGATCTATCTCAGGGACTTATATGCAGGGTGTTTCAGATGTAAGTACAGGGACTATCTCTTACGATGGTAAAGGCTCTTTGATTAGTACAGGGCGTACTTCTCGTATTTTCCATACTGATAATGGTAAATACCTATATTCTCTTACTTATCAAGCAGGTACGGTAGATAAGTTTGAGTTCAAAGGTGGTAGTACCTACGAAAAACTTCCAGTTACGCTAGATGGAACGGTGCTTTTAGGAGCAAGAGGTATCCGTTTTTATAAACTTAGTGAGACCGAAGGTTCATTGCATTATATCACCTCTAAGGCTAAATATGAGGCAGATGGTACTACATATAAACACCACGAGATGGCACTTACCATTGGGATTTTAGATTTTGCTTCAATGACTATTAAAGATGGGTATCAAAAAGCAGTACCTTTTACACTTCCTGAAACTTTAGCATCACAAGGTTATCATATAACAAGAATCGACTGCCCTGTATTATCTAACGGAAAACTATACTACGGAGCAGCACTTTCTAAATTTAATGCTACTACTGGTAAAAACGAAGCAACAGTAGATAAAGCAATGACTTTGGTGGTAGATTATCCAAGTCTTAAAAATCCTACAGTGGTTGAGACTACATTGGCGGTAGGTTCTACAAACGGATATAGAACGCCTACTCAGCAAGTGAATGAGCAAGGAGAAATTCTTCAGATGATAAACGGAGGAGGTAAAACATCTATTGTTAAGTTGGTAAACGGTCAGTACCATTCTACATTCAAATTCAGTCTTGATGAAGCATTAGGTCGTCCAGGTAAAACATCTTCCAACGGATTTTTCTATGTAGGAAACGGAATCGCTTATATGCCATACGAGAAAAGACATTTACCACAAATCCAAATCGGTGTTGATCCGCAAGGGAATCCATCATATTCATCTGCTTGGGGATTAGCAAGAATAGACCTTAATAATAAAACTGTGGTAGATTTAGATGTACCAGATGGGCTATGGCTTACACAATGGCAAAATTCGGTAGTGCGTAATGGTAAATTTTATATCGCTCTAGCACCAGTGGGGCAACAAGGGTATATTTATAGTTTTGATATCAATTCTACTTCTCCAACAGGGACTAAAGGTGCAACAACCATTTCAGGAGCAGACCAGTATTTT
>JAUNHO010000043.1:2812-7212 GCA_030523905.1 Bergeyella zoohelcum | reverse complement strand
GAGAAGGTTTCAAACAAGCAATGAAAATTCTAGATGGTGGTAGGATTTCCATCGCCGCACTTAGTTTAGGAATTGCGAAGGGTGCCTATCAATCTGCCCTGAAATATTCAAAAGAAAGACATCAGTTTGGACGAGCGATAAATGAATTTCAGGCCATCAACTTTATGCTTGCTGATATGGCAACGGAAATAGATGCCGCAGAACTCCTTATCCGTAGAGCTGCCGATATGAAAAATGCTGGTAAAAAAATGACCAAAGAAGGTGCAATGGCAAAACTCTACGCCTCCGAAGCCTGTGTGAGAATAGCCAATAATGCCGTGCAAATCTTCGGTGGATATGGCTATACGAAAGACTACCCAGCAGAGAAATTTTATAGAGATTCTAAACTTTGTACCATAGGCGAGGGAACTTCCGAGATACAGAGACTCGTTATCGGTAGGGAAATTTCTAAATAAGAAATCAAAAGGTTGCTGTACATAGGCAACCTTTTGATTTTTAGCGACTTAATTCTTGTATTTTCTGTTTTAATAATTCTGGATCAGAAAGTGCATCAAGCCCTACAAAAGAAATAAGAGCTACCATATAAACAAGGTATAAAACGCTCAGTACAATCCCAATAATACACAAAATACGCCCCGTAGAGAGATTGCTATAATTGATGTAACTCTGCGGATTTTGCTGGTACAATTGATTATCCTTTTTGTAAAGCACCAAACCTACAATCGCCAAAATAAGCCCCACAATACCATAGCAACAACAACCTATGATAGAGGCAATTCCCAATACTAAAACAATAGTCGCGTTGGGTAGTTTCTGAAATTCATTTTGTTCCATAATATAATATATTAAAAATTATTTACAAAAAAAATGTCTGTAAAAGTAAGAAATTATCATCAATAAAGCACTTAAAATTGCAAAAAATATCATTATTTTCCCATAATTTCTTTTTTTATCTATAAAATTTACCAAAGTAAAAAAGATAAATAAAACCAAAGGATAAATAGCTGGAAATAAATAAAATGCTTCTGCAAATTTACCTTCTAAAAGCAGTAAAACTGCCCTTTGGAAGCCACATCCAAAACACTCTATTCCTAATATTTTCTTATTAGGACAACTAAGCATATAATCCTCCAGATTCATTATCAACTATAACTTTTCACAAAAGTAAGTATTTTTTTAATACCTTTTGAATTTTGCAAAGAGTTTTGAGGCTTGTAAAGAAAAATAGAAAAGTTGGTTAAATAAAATCTACTGCCCCCTTCATTTCTGAAAAAAATATTCAAAAAATCAATGTATATTTTATTACCCATATATGAAATCTCTCACCACTTACCATAGTGCAACGCTGAAAGAAATACACCAGCTGTTTCCGTTCGTAGTCTCTGGCTACCGAGCGATACTGCTTTTATGCCCTTTTCTGCTAAAATCTGTATTTCATTAGGGCTAAAATCTCCCTCTGGCCCTACGAGAAAACAGAGTTTTTCGGTGATGGAAATCTCTTTCAAATCGGTGCGTTCAAACGCGGTATCACAATGTGCTACGAAGGTCGTTTCAGGGGTAATGCTCTTCGCAAAGTCTTGTAATTTCACCAAATCATTAATGACTGGGAAATGAAATCTCAAACTTTGTTTGGACGCGGAAATTGCCTGTTTACGGATTTTATCAATGTTGATATTCCTGCGTTCGGATTTATCTGTAAGTAGAAAACTGATTTCGGAAACCCCCATTTCAGTGGCTTTTTCCACAAAAAACTCTATGCGGTCTATGTTTTTAGTCGGAGCAATGGCTATGTGCAGATACGATGGAAATTTTGGCAAATCCCTCGTGATTTCCATAGTGGAAAGGCGTATTTTTTTGCCCTCAAAAATGAGATTTCCTTTTGCCAAATCTCCTTTTCCATTGGTGATGAATACCTCCTCACCTTCTTTCATTCGTAGAACTTTGGCGATGTGCTGTTGCTCTTCCTCGTGGATAGAGACCTCATTATCCGTTATTTCTCCGTAGAATAGTTTCATTTTTTATGAAAAAACAAAGAATTTATTATTTTTTTTATCAATTTAACAATTTTCTTTTCTCCCCATTTTTTATTCAAATTATAAATCATCTTATGAAAACGAGAATTTTGTAAATACCAATTTATTGCATATCTAGGGACATAATAACTCGTAAACATATCTTCTATATCAATAATACCTCCCCTCCGTTCTGCGGCTTTAATAATGGCTACCCAATGCCAAAAACGGGCTTTTTCTGCATTTTCTAAAAGTAGAAAGTCCCTTAGGATGTACCCTGTATAGATACAGTTCCTTATCTATATATTTTACGGGAGCTATTTCTACCATTTTCATATAAATATCTGCATCTTCGGCTCTTTTAATATATGTGTCTATCCCTGATGTTTTTTTATAAAATTCTTTTTTGAATGTAGCAAAATGAGAAATAGAAGTTCTTAAATTCCAAAAGTTTTTATCAAAAGGGGCTATCTGATTTAGTTTTGTAATAGATATTTTTTCTAAATTTTCATCGCACTGCCATCTATTAGAATAAACCAAACCACAATCAGGGTTTTCTATATGTGCCTTCAATGATTCTTCAATAGCATCAGAAACTAGGGCGTCATCAGGGTCTAATCTTCCAAAAATTTCAGCAGAAGATAATTCTATCCCCTTTATGATTGTTTTTTGATAACCTAAATTTGTTTCATTTTGATAAAATCTAAATCTAGGATCATCTTTTATAAATTCACGAATGATTTCCACCGAGTTATCAGTAGAGCAATCATCTATTACTATAGCCTCCCAATCTTTTTCTGTCTGTGCTACTAGGGATTGAAACGCATCGTGAAAAAAATGCCCATTATTGAAATTTGCTATTAAAATACTAATTTTTGGCATATCTACTTGACTCTAAAATTCAATATACAAAGATATAAAATTAAATATTATCCTTAAAAGATTCTATCTTCTTTGATTTTATGATTTAAAAAACAATTACACTTTTATTAAAACGCTCCACAATCTGCCTCAGCAAACTCTTTCAATAGATTCTCAAATACTTGCTTCACTGGGAGAATCTCCTTTATCATTGCAGACCCCTGCCCTATTTCCAGCTCGCCCTCATTGAGGTCACCTTCAAACATTCCTTTTTTGGCTCTGGCTCTTCCAAGTTTATCTTTGAGGATTTCGGTATCTCTGCCGTTTTGGTAAAGGGCATCAATTTCGTGGTAAAATTGGTTTTTCACGAGCCTTACAGGGGCTAGTTCTTTCAGTGTCAAATGGGTATCGCCCTCGCCTAGTTCGGTTATTTTTTGTTTCCAAAGTGGGTGGGCACTTGCCTCTTCGGTAGCTGCAAAAAGCGACCCAATCTGTACGCCCTCTGCACCGAGTACCATTGCGGCTTTCATCTGTGTTCCTGTTACAATTCCTCCCGCCGCAACGAGTGGTTTGGAGATATGCTTTCTTACATTTGGGATAAGGCAAAAAGTAGTAGTTTCGTCCCTGCCGTTGTGTCCGCCAGCCTCAAAGCCCTCGGCTACAATGACATCTACACCTGCCTCCTCGCACTTCAATGCCAGCTGAGTAGAGGGAACGATATGCCCCACCTTCAAGCCTTCTTTTTGTAGCATTTCTGTGTATTTTTTAGGACTACCTGCGGAGGTAAAAACGATTTCCACATTTTCTTCCAAAATAATTGCTAAAATTTCATCAATATTAGGATAAAATAGAGGAATATTCACACCGAATGGTTTATCAGTTGCTTTTTTGCATTTTTGGATATGCTCACGGAGTACATCTGGGTACATACTTCCTGCCCCCAAAAGCCCCAAGCCACCGCAATTAGAAATGGCAGAAGCCAGTTTCCAGCCAGAATGCCAGACCATTCCTCCCTGTATAATCGGATATTTTATGCCCAAAACTTCGGATACTCTATTGCTCATTTTTTTTCTATTTTTTATTAAAGACAAAGGTAATCGGTTTATTTATTTAACGCAAAATATTTATCATTTTATCTAAAAAAAATCATCTCCCGAAGAAAAAACTCTCCGAGAGATGACCCACTAAAACTAATCTATAAAAACAAATTATTATTTATGGTGCATATTACTTGCATCAATATTAACGCCTAGACCAGCCGCTACTCTCATACCCAATTCTAAATTGGCACGGAAGAAATGGCAAAGTTGTCTATTCACGATTTCATCGCGTTTTGGTCCATCAATACCGCTCATACTTGCCACGATGTTACTTACTAGATTGGCTCTATCCTCATCGTTCATTGCTTTAGAGTAAAGCAAACCTGGTTGCGTGAAGTGGTCATCATCGTTTTCATTTCTATTAAAATGAGCGATGTGTGTGCTATCTAGATGGTCTTCAAAGGCTTTGTAAGCTGGGTCTGGTTTG
>JAUNHO010000043.1:0-2802 GCA_030523905.1 Bergeyella zoohelcum | reverse complement strand
TAGTAGTTCGGTGCATCTCCGTAGTTAGAAGCGTCTGCCATTGCCCCATCTCTATGGTAAGTATTTACCGCAAATGGGCAACGATTAACCTCCAACTGATGGTGATTAACCCCTACTCTATATCTGTGAGCATCTGGGTAAGAGAACAATCTACCTTGTAACATTTTATCTGGCGAGAAGCTGATACCATCTACCAAATTACTTGGCGAGAAAGTCGCTTGTTCCACATGAGCGAAGTAATTAATAGGCACTTCGTTTAGTTCCATCTCCCCTACCTCAATCAGTGGGTGTTGCTCATATGGCCAAGTTTTAGTTACATCAAACGGATTCCAACGGAACGCTTTTGCTTCCTCCTCCGTCATTACTTGTATATACATTGTCCATTTAGGGAAATCGCCATTATCAATTGCTTTTACCAAATCCTCTTGTGCGAAATCTGGGTTTTTACCTTTCATTTCTTCCGCTTCGGCATTCGTAAAGTTTTTGATTCCCTGTTGTGTTTTTAGATGGAATTTCACCCAAACTCTTTCATTTTTCTCATTAATCATAGAGAAAGTATGCGAACCAAACCCGTGGATGTGGCGGTATCCGTACGGCGTACCTCTGTCTGACATCAAAATGAGTACTTGGTGCAGAGACTCAGGGTTTAGAGACCAGAAATCCCACGCCATAGTAGCACTTTTCAGGTGTGTTCTTGGATGTCTTTTTTGTGTATGGATAAAATCTGGGAATTTTTTAGCATCTTTGATGAAGAAAATAGGCGTGTTGTTCCCCACTATATCCCAGTTACCATCTTCTGTATAGAATTTCACAGCAAAACCTCTTGGGTCTCTCTCTGTATCGGCACTTCCAAGCTCCCCACCTACGGTAGAAAATCTTACAAATACACGGCAAGAATTACCGATTTTAGAGAATAATTTTGCTCTAGTATAGGCTGTAATATCCTTATTTACAGTGAATTTACCATAAGCCCCAGTTCCCTTTGCGTGAACGATTCTTTCTGGGATACGCTCTCTCACAAAGTGAGCCAATTTCTCTTGTAAAACAAAATCTTGAAGCAATACAGGACCTCTCGCTCCTGCCGTTTGTGAATCTTCGTGTTCAAAATACGGGCTTCCTGCTGCGGTTGTTAATTTCTTGTGTGACATATATACTTTATTTTCCTTTTTCTAGGTGCAAAACTATAAACAAAATCTATTAGAATCTAATTTAATTGATAAATTTTATCTATTAAAATAATTAATAAAAGTACTATGAATATAATAGACACTATCTTCCTATTCATTGATGTTGTACCTCGCCGTGGCAGTGGTTCGGAGGTCGGTAAATTCGCCTCGCTGGTATTTCAGTTGGGCGACCATTGCAATCATTGCGGCATTATCGGTAGTGTATTCAAATTTCGGGATAAAGATATTCCAACCGAGTTTTTCGGCATTGGTTTGCATCGCTCGTCGTAGTTCGGAATTGGCAGAAACCCCCCCTGCAATGGCTATTTCTTTGATGTTAAAATCCTTCGCTGCCTTTTCTAGTTTGTTCATCAAAGTATCAATAATCGTTTTCTGTACCGATGCACAGAGGTCATTAAGGTTTTCGGTAATGAAATTCGGATTTTTTTGCAATTCTTTCTGCACGAAATACAAAACAGAAGTCTTTATTCCACTAAAAGAATAATTGTATTCCTCCAATTTTGGTTTTCCAAATTGGTAGACATTAGCGTTTCCATTTTGAGCCAATTTATCAATAATCGGCCCAGCAGGATAATCCAAGCCTAAAACTTTCCCAATCTTGTCAAACGCCTCACCAGCGGCATCGTCTATACTTTTCCCAATGATTTCCATCTCAAAATAATCTTTCACAAGGACAATCATCGTATGCCCACCACTCACGGTGAGGCAAAGAAAAGGGAATTGCGGAGGCGTAGGATTGGCATCTTCTATAAAATGAGCCAAAATATGAGCTTGTAGGTGATTGACCTCTATTAATGGGACATTCAGGCTCATTGCCAAGGACTTAGCAAAAGAAGTCCCCACCAAAAGCGACCCCAAAAGACCAGGCCCACGCGTGAAGCCTATGGCAGAAATCTCTTTTTTTTGTATATTTGCTGACTGGATAGATTTTTCCACCACAGGAATGATATTTTGCTGATGGGCTCGGGAGGCCAGCTCTGGCACTACACCGCCGTATTCATTATGAATTTCTTGGGTAGCCGCCACATTGGAAAGTATTGTATTTCCTTTAATAACCGCCGCCGAAGTATCATCACAGGAGGACTCTATACCTAAAATAATAGACTGATTAATCATATGGCAAAATTAGAAAATAATAACGACAAAACGGATATTTCTACCCCACAACCTGAAAAAAATACACCTAAAAAATCGTGGTGGGCGAGGCTTCTCACAGGTGTTTTTTGGTCGGTTTTAGCCATTATCATTGCAATAATGGTGGCGATAAACCTGCCTGTAACCAAAAACTGGATTGCCCAAAAAGCCATAGATTTTCTCAATAAAGACCTAAAAACGCAGTTTGCTTTTGAGAAAATTGATATTAATTTCTTCGGTGATGTGGTCATTCATAATCTTACAGCAAAGGATTATAAGGATAATGATTTCATCAAAGCGAAGGAGCTTTATGCCAATTCGGATTGGTTTGCCCTGATTACCAATTCTAGAAATATTAAATTTGAAGCCCTTACCTTGAAGGATTTAGACCTAAAAGTCATCACTTATAAAGGCGATAGCACGGCGAATTTTATCAAGTTTATTGAGTTATTTGACAATGGAAAACCTGCCGACCCTAATA
>JAUNHO010000042.1 GCA_030523905.1 Bergeyella zoohelcum | reverse complement strand
GGCGAGAGAGGTTTGTAAAAGGCTAATGCCAAGCAAAGTATATAAACTTAACACGACAGAGAGCAAATTAGACGATTCTAGTATTCAAGAAATAGAAAATAATAATTATATTATAGTCGTTAAAGCTAAAAAAATATTAGTGGTTGCAGGGTCGCCAACAGAACAAGAATGGAAAATAACGGATATAATAGACCTTTGTAAAAATATGCAACTTGATATTACACTGGCTCTTGTTTGTATGAGAAGTTTTGAAAGAAAAGATGGTTTTTCCACAGAAGAGGAATTAGTTGAGTTATCAGAATTATTATTATTAGAAGAAAAAATAACAAGAATAGATGATGATAATTTTCAAGAAAGTCAAGAATGGAACGATAGAGTTAATAAAATTGTAGAATTAATAAACGAAAATATATGAAAAAAATCTTATCACAAGCCCGAATTACAGAAGTTGGCGACATTGCAAAAAGATTAGTTAGCCTTTATCAAGCGACTTCCACGCTGGGGAGCGATGCTTTTTTGAGCAAGACTTTTGCCGAGTTGGCAAAGTTGGAGGAAGCCCTTACCGAAGCCGTGAAAAGAGATGCCGTAGTCTCCAAATTGGAGGATGCCGATGCCAAAAGAGATGAGGCGATCCGCGTGCTTGGCAAACTTTTGAAAGGCTACAACATCATTCCTGTGGAAAGCCTAAAAGCCCACGGAAAGAAGCTTTATGAGGTGTTCCAAAAATACGGCGTGAAGATAGTTTCGGAGAATTATTCCAGCCAATCCAACCTGATTAATTCGCTATTGCAAGACCTTTCGGCGGCAGATTTGTCGGCATCCATTACGGCACTTTCTGGCGTTTCGGAGGCTATCGGCAATCTACTTTCTGCACAGGAAAATTTTGCTCAAATTCGTGCCGAATACGACAAGGCTTTATCCCAAAAAATCAATACAGAAAGTGCGTCTAGCCTCAGAAAACCAGTATTGGAACTCATTAACAAGAAACTTATTCCGTATCTCGTGGCAATGAAAATCGCCCAAGCAGAGCAATATAAAACCTTTGCCGATGAGGTTTCGCAAATTATAGAAAGCATCAACGAAGCGGTGAAAACACGCGGTAAAAAATGAAACATATAGAAAATATAGAGCGATTATTCAGCAAGGCTTTTGTGGAAAGTCCGCTCATTGAGACTTTTGATGGTGGCAAAATCCATCTTTCATCAGGGAAATTGGTCGCCTGTGACCCTTTAATTACCAACGATAAAGAGCCGTTTTCTACGCCTTTCCCAAAAGGAGATTTCCCTGTATTTGTTCATAAAGAAAGGGATTCCAACTGCATTGCGTATGTGGAGATTTTGTTTTCTAGTGAGACAATTTCGCATTGGGAATTGGCGGTATCCGATGGACAAAACATCAAGGATTTGGCCGATGGAGAGATTTTCGGTTATCCAGTGGAAAGCGGTATGGGGTGCTTGATGGATGCGGAGACACAGCAGTCTCTGAATGATTTGGAGCAACTGCTTTTCAAGAGAAAAGGTGCTGATTTTATGGGGATTTATGAGGAGTTTTTCCACGAATATTTCTTTGATGAAAACGGAGCCATAGACCAGTTTGCTTCACTGAACCCTAGCGACAAACATCAGGGGAATATCATCGCTTTTGAAACAGGCTACGGCGAGGGGTTTTATGCTTCGTACATCGCATTTGATACACAGAAACAGCCAGTGAAAATGGTTTCAGAATTTATAGAAATACAAACAGATTAGCAGAAGATTTAGCATAAAAAAAGAATGAATAATGAAGGTAAGTAAAGAGCAACCAAAAATTATTGTAGTAGGAAGTTCGTCGGTGGATTTGGTACTCAATACAGAGAAATATGTGAAGCCCAATCAGACGATTTTAGCCAATAAATCTGAAAATTTTTTCGGAGGAAAAGGAGCGAATCAGGCAGTAGGAACGGCAAGACTGGGGGCTAGTGTCTATTTCGTGGGTTGTGTAGGAATGGACCCGCTAGGGCAACAGATACTGAGAAACTTGGTAGAGGAAGGCGTGAATGTAGGCTATGTAGCAGAGACCGAAGACGCACCTACTGGGCAAGCGTATGTGATGGCATCCAGTGGGGTTAATACCATTGTGGTAGTTCCAGCGGCGAATCATTGTCTGATGCCGAAGCACATAGATGAGGTAGAAAAACATATCGCACAGACCGATGTGGTGTTGCTACAATTAGAAATCCCTTTGCCTACGGTGGAGCATACCATAAAGTTGGCAAAAAAATACGGAAAAAAAGTAGGGCTGTACGCAGCACCTGCCCAGAGATTATCGGAGGAAATCCTTACAAAAACCGATTTTATTTTAGCAAAAACCGATGATATAGAGACTATTTTCGGTGAAAGCCAAAAGGAGGAACTCCTGAAACGATACCCAAATCAGATATTCCTACGAAATGATGATTTTTCTACTTCGTTTTTTGATGGGGAGCAACTGCAAAATTTCCCTTTGGAGATGAGCGAGGTGATGCACAAAATGGGGATAGGTGATGCCTTTGTATCTGGCTTTACGGTAGCGGTTTGCCACGGAAATAGCGTAGAAGATGCCGTGAAATTTGGAAATAAAATCTCCCAAAAAGTAGCAGAAAAAAGAGGTTCGCAGACCAATCTACCAAGGCTGGAAGAGGTTTTGTAAATTCTTTTCATTAATAAAAAAATGATACCAAAAACCATAGAATTTGTAAAGCAACAACTGGCAAATGCCGAGGCGGGACACGATTGGTCTCACACCGAAAGAGTCTGGAAGCTAGCCCAATACATCACTGAAACAGAAACTTGTAATAGGCTAATAGTAGAGCTTTCGGCTTTACTTCACGATGTGGCAGACGCTAAATTTCATAACGGAAATGAGGAACTGGCATTGGAGATTTCCGAGGCGTTTTTGAAGACTATTTCTCTACCAGAGAGGGAAATTCAGCAGGTGCTATTCATCATCAAAAATATATCTTTTAAGAATAAAGATGAGGTGGTTGGGGAGATGCCCATAGAGCTGAAAATAGTACAAGATGCCGATAGGCTAGACGCTATTGGGGCTATTGGGATTGCACGAACTTTCAATTTTGGGGGCTTCAAAAATAATATAATGTATGACCCTGCTATACTGCCAAAAGTAGGAATGAGCAAGGAAGAGTATAAGCGGTACAATGGCACTACGATTAATCATTTCTATGAAAAACTTTTGCTACTAAAAGAGATGATGCACACCAGAAAAGCAAAAGAAATTGCGGAACAAAGACACCAGTATATGGAGCAGTTTTTGGATGCTTTTTATAAAGAATGGAATGTGGAATTGTAGCTTTATGACCAGTGATTAGAACATAAAAAAACAATAAAATAAGGAATGGATAATTTAGTTTTTATCATATTTTTATTACTTACGATAGCGGTAGTTTTACCTTTATCCAAGAAGAAAAAGAGGCGAGTGGGGTTCGGTCTTTTTCGTGTTTTTGTAACGCTAGGGGCGGTTGTTTTTTACTCTTATTGGTTTGTGCAGAAGAGTGCCTCTGGTTTTCTGCAAGATTCTATGGCGGTGCAGGTCATTAATCATTTGCCAGAGTCGGTAGATTTCTACATCATCAAAATTAATGATGAAGTTGGCGAAAATCTATATGAAGTGAAACACTCGGGGAAAATCCGTTCGGAGCATTATCGTTTGGAATATCTTAAAATGGATAAGTCCGATGAATACTGGGTTGCGGGTTACACAGGAAAGGAAAAACTGGTGTATTTTAGTCAACATTCTGTACCGAATAAAAACATAGACCAAGTGATAGAGGTGAAGAGTTTCATCAACCAAAGTATGAAATTATCCGACCAAGCCAACAAATATGTACAAGCCCACAGGCAACGCTATATGGACGATAGCGTCTGGATTACCCTTTCATTTTTGCTTATTTTTGCCAATCTCGTGCTTTTATTCAAGAGAAAATAAGCGGTTTTTGAGTAAAAATCAGTATTTTTGCCACCATTGAACGAAAATAATTTTAATCTATTAAAATCAATAAAATGCAACAAAATAACGGATTCGATAAAAATCAGTTAATTAATTTCTTCCTATTGTCGCTATTATTATTAGGAGCAATGTTTTATTTCCAAAATAAACAAACGGAAGAAAACCCAAAAACTAAAACCGAACAACTTGCAACCAAGCCTTCTACGGCGAATAATATCAATGCAAATACCTCACCTGCCACGATACAAACCGTGGATTTGGGAAATGATGAACTGAAATTGCAGTTCTCTACACTCGGAGGGCAGATTACAAAAGTAGAGTTGGCAAAGTACAAGGCGTATGACCAAAAAACCGATGTAGCCGATTTGCCACTTTATCTCATCAATAAAAATAACTCATCTTACGGCTTTCAGTTTAAGGACAAAACAGGCAAAACCATCAGTACCAAAGATGTGATTTTTACGCCGTCTGTAAGTGGGAATAAGGTAACGATGTCGGCTAATGTCAATGGGGCGAGTCTGCAGTTTATCTATACTTTATTGCCAAATTATAAGGTAGATTTTCAGGTGAAATCTCAGGGATTATCTCAAATTGTAACCGATGGAAAGGCAAATTTTGCTTGGGATTATAGCGTAAGAAATGTAGAAAAAGGGCGAAGCCAAGAACAGGCACATTCCGAGTTTGCCTATGCGTTTGATAATTATACTGCCTATGATTATGACGGCAGAACTACGATGGAAGAGCCAGAGGAAACCCTCAACTGGCTCGGTGTGAAACAGCAGTTTTTCGCATCTATTATTGAGGCAAAGGCAGGTTTTACGCAGTCTAATGGACAGCAAGAAATGATAGAAGAAGGCGAATTTTTGAAGAAATTCAACTATAATGGTGTAGTGCAGATGACGGGCAATGAACTCAATCAGGATTTTTCTTGGTATTTCCTACCGCTGGATTTACCATTGCTAAAATCATACGACAAGAATTTTGATGAAATCCTCCCACTCGGTTGGTCGTTTATCGGTTCTCTCAATAGATGGTTCTTTATCCCAATGTATAATTTCATTGCAAACTGGGGATTACCTGCGGGGTGGGCTATTTTCGTGCTGACAATCATCGTGAAGCTTATCTTGTCGCCTATTATGTTCAAACAACACAAACTGAGTGCAATGATGAGAGTCATTCGCCCAGAGATAGACGAGGTAAATGAAAAATATAAAGATGCCGACCCAATGAAACGCCAGCAGGAAATGATGAAGGTGTATAGCAAAGCCGGGGTGAACCAAATGGCGGGGTGTTTACCAGCACTTTTGCAGATTCCTATCTTCTATGCTCTGTTTCGTTTCTTCCCGAATTTTATAGATTTAAGGGGGCAAAGTTTCTGGTTTGCCAAGGATTTGACGGCTTATGATGACTTGATAAAATTGCCGTTCCATATTCCGTTTTTAGGGGAGCATCTCAGTATTTTTGCGATTGCTTGTACGGCAGTGATTTTGATTTATACAATGCTCACAGCAGGTAATATGCAGCAACCTACGCAGCCAGGAATGCCAAATATGAAAGTGATAATGTACATCTTCCCAATTACTTTCTTGTTCTTCCTCAACTCCTCTGCATCGGGCTTGTCTTGGTACTATTTCGTGTCCAATGCACTGAATATTATCATTATTTTGGTGATTAAATATTTCATTCTAGATGAAGAAAAAATCCACGCACAGATACAGGCGAATAAGGCACAGCCAAAGAAAGAAGGGCGTTTCCAAAAGAGAATGCGTGAGCTAATGGAACAAGCACAGGAGCAACAAAAACGCCAACAAGAACAAATGAAGAAATTATTAAGGGTTAATATAATAAAAAGCGGACACAAAGATGTTCGCTTTTTTGCATTATTTGGAGGAATAAAGTTTCAGACAGAAAGGAAATTAAAATCATCAAAAAAATTAATTTCCATTCCCTAGTTTTCTATTAATAATTCGGTGCATATAGTCTTGGTACCACGCTTTTATCAGAGTTTCGCTTTGCTGGGTTTATTAAAGGGCAGAACGAAAAGTAGAGAAAAAACGGACTGAATATAAATTACTGAAAATTAAGCATATAGATATAAAAATGCTTGATTTATGAAAATGGTAAAACTACCATTTTGTACCATTGGAGGTTAATTTTTTTAGATAAAATAGGCAGAAAAAAATAAAAAACTACCATTTTGCCCTTTATTTTAGGGGATTTACGAAAAAAAAGAGCCTATTTTAAGAACTGGAAAAATAGGCAAATTTTATAGGTTTTTATGCGGTTATCTTTTATTACCCTATATTTATAGAGTTAAAACATTAATATACAATATATTACATAGTAAAAAAGCGATTTTCATAGGTTATTTTTTTGATTAAAGGGTAAGGTTTTTACCTTACCCTTTTTCTTACCCTTTTTTTTCTGTAAAAAAAATTACTTTTTAGTTTTAGAAAAAGTCTTTTTGTATAGTTTTTCCAAACTCGTTTTACTTAGTTCTTTCATTGAACTGAAATGTTTTTTTAATCCTAAAACTTCATTCGCAAAAATGTAAAATTCTTCTTTGGTCATTCCTAATTGACTATATCTTGTATTGATGGCTTTGTATTTTTCTTTTCTCCAAGTTTCCTCATCTTCTTTTCTTAGTACTGGCATTGCTTTAATGGCGTATTCTTTTCGCAACCATTCCAAGGCTTCATTAAATTTATCTTTTGGGAGTAAGTCGTATCTTGGTATTTGGAACTTATTATATAAAGCCCTATACACACTACCATAAGCCTTTCTATTGGTTGTTTTATCTTTCAATGCTAGTGCAGAACCTATTTCAGTTACTTTATTTTTAATTTCCAATGCTTGTGCAGGAGTTATATAACTTTCTTCATTGTAGATTACTTCTACTTTTTTTATGATTTTTTCGGTTTTTATGATTTCTCCGTTATTTACGGCTACCAATACATTATTATTTCCTTTGCTATTTTGGTTTATATTATCCATAACTATTTTGCTAAAATGTTTAAGAATTTATTTATTTGTGCGTCTTTTTCAGAAATCATTTTTTTATAATCTTCTAAAAGGTTCTTATAGTCTTCTAATTCTTTTTGAAGATGTTTTATAATAAATTCAGAATTAGAGTTTATGTTATTATTCCCTTTTATACTTCCTTTACCTATTTGAATATTATTATTTCCAGTAGTATTTTGATTTATAGTATCTCCATTTTTCAGCATTTCTCCTTGACCTGTGAGTAACCATTCAGGATTGATTTCAGGACATTTTGTATATATTAATTCTATATCGTAAGTATTTCTCGCCTTCCATTTAGATAGATTTTGTGCAGGGATTTCTAAAAAACGAGCAAATTCAGCATCTGAAT
>JAUNHO010000041.1 GCA_030523905.1 Bergeyella zoohelcum | reverse complement strand
TTTTCAACGCTTAAATCGTAGAAAATAAATCTGCGTAATCTGCAAAATCAGCGTGAGTTATTTTATTTTACCGCTCGCGGATTGCGCCGATTGAACAGATTTTCATTTTTTATTCTTCTAAATCTGTAAAATCAGCGAGAGATTTGGACTAAAAAGCCCCTTTCAGTGCGATTGATGAGGCTTTTACCCATCGCGAACACCTTTCAACCCGTTTTTTTGGCAATGTTACCCGTCTTTTACAGGTTCGCTACCCGTCGCGAACGCCTTTCAACCCCTCTTTTACGGGTAAGATAGGCGTAAAAGACAGGTAACAGCCCCAACGCAAAGGGTGCAAGGTTCGTTTTTTAAGGGCATTTTCCGTATTTTTGTCCCTAAAATTTTAGCGGTAAAGGATATGAAATACAAAAACATTCGCGAGGAAGAACTTAAAAACAAGGTTGGTGCAGAGTGGTTCAAAAACTTTGACACTACCGAGATTATTGGCAATATAGACTTTTCGGTCTTTCCTGCTCAGGATAGCCTTTTTGGGCGTGTCCCTCTGCTTTGGGCTGAGGCTAAAACTGGCGATTTTGATGCCGTAAAAATGTTCGTGCAGCTCATTCTCACCATCGGTAAGGCACGGACTTTTGACAAAACCCTTCCCCCTGCCTTTCTCGGTGCTTTTGATTTTAAGAAAATAGCCTTCGTCCCTTACATCGCTATTCAAGATATTTTCTACATCAACGATTTTAACTGGAATGTAACCCCATCTAACCACGAAACAAAGGAGTTTAACCTCATTAAAGAACGAATAGAAAAATCCCTGAAAGAAAATGCCTATCTCTTTGATTGGCAGAAGGACGAAACCCAGCTAAAATTCTTCATTAAAAACAACATCGCCACCGCCAAGGAATCGGCTAAAATAAAGATTGACAAAAACAACTTTATCCCTATTTACCTGCGTTGGCTAGAGTTTGTAAAACCCATTATTGATGTGAATTGGGACGAGCTGAAAAAAATCGGCATCTTGGATTGCGACTTTTACCTTGCCGACCTTTTTGTAGATGACAAAAACACCCAAAACATAGGCGATGACGAGTCCGTCCGCGAAAATCTCTTTGTAATTTACCAAAACCAAGGCTATAAAATTTCCAAAGAAAACCTAAAACAAATGTTTGATGCCACCATAGGCATTAAAAACAAAGACACCTACCAGCAGTTTTGGAAAATGTACAAACGCCCACCGCTAAAAGAATACCAAGACTACATTATAGAACGCCGCGAGTTGCTTGTGCCACAAGACATACGCGAGCGTAAAGGGGCGTATTTTACCCCTCGCCAATGGGTAGAACTCTCCCAAAAATACCTTACCGACTACCTTGGCGATAACTGGCAAGACGAGTACTACATTTGGGATTGTGCCGCTGGGACGGGCAACCTACTGGCGGGGCTTACCAATAAATGGAACATCTTTGCCTCTACCCTTGACCAAGCCGATGTAAATGCAATGCACGAGCGTATAGACCACGGAGCCAACCTGCTAAAAAACCACTGCTTTCAGTTTGATTTTTTGAATGACGAGCTGGTAGCACCAGCGGGCAATTTATCTAAACTACCACCTGCCCTGCAACAAATTTTGCAAGACCCCGAAAAACGCAAGAAACTTATTATTTATATTAACCCACCTTATGCGGAGGTTGGTTCAAAAGGAGAAAAAGAAAATAAAACTGGGGTATCAAAAACAAAAGTAGTTGAAAAATATAAATCCTTAATGAAAAAAGGAAGCAACGAACTTTTTGCCCAATTTTTGATGAGAATTTATATGGAAATCCCTAACTGCAAGATTGCAGAATTTTCAACTTTGAAAATTCTGCAATCTCAAAACTTCTCGGATTTCAGAAAAGTGTATCGAGCGAAGCTCGAAAAAATTTTTATGGTTCCTGCCAATACTTTCGATAATGTAAAAGGACAATTCCCAATTGGTTTTAAGATTTGGAATACTGAAACGAAAGAAGAATTCACCGAAGTTGAAGCCGAAGTATTTACGAATAAAGGATATTTACAACAGAAAAAAATATATAATACAGGAATTCCTATCAGCCAATGGATTTTTGAAAAGTTAGATGACCAAAATAAAATAGGTCATTTAAGTTGCAGGGGTGGAAATGATTTTCAAGGTCAAAGTTCAGTTAATATAAATTCTTATATTGTTAAAATTTCTGATAGAAGCAACAGAAGATATAGAAGTACCTTAAATATAGAAACTTCTAATTTAATTAAAACTTGTGTCTTCTTTGCAGTTCGTCATTGTATTCCAGCAGATTGGCTTAACGACCGCGACCAGTTTTTATACCCCAATGAGGGTTGGCTCTCGGACACGGACTTTCAAAATGATTGTTTAGCCTATACGCTTTTCCACGGACAGAATAGGGTAAAAGCCTCCCCTAACCCCTCCCAAGGAGGGGAACTTCTGAATGCACCGACATTGTATGATATTCGCGAGTATTTCCAAGGCAGAAATGACAAAGGCAAAATGAACAACAAAAGCCAAGACGAGCATTATAATGAGCTTATTAAGGATTTAAGGGATTGCCTAAAAACCCTAGCACAGAAAATTCAGCCCAAAGTTTTTGAGTACGGCTTTTTGAAGAGATAGGGAACTATTGTTCTAACCTGTTGTGCATATAAGTAAAATATTTCATCAATTGTATTTCTAAAATAAACGAAGTGGCTTTGTCTATCTTAAATTATTGGGTAATTTATTCAGGTTTTCGTTGTTTCCCTTTGCGTTGAAAAAAATAACGCAAGGATAAACAAAATTTTGGAAACTTTTATGTTAAACAAAGGCACTTCGTTTATTTTAGTAAAACAATATTCTAAATGTACAACAGATTGTTCTATAAAAATCCTTTTAATTCTGATGATTTGATGCAAGTTTATTATTTTTGTGGCTTAAAATTAGATGATTTTGGAAACGCGTATCAATAAATATCTCTCGGAGGTGGGCTATTGTTCTAGACGAGCGGCCGACCAACTTTTGGAGCAAGGACGAATAACCATCAATGGGAAAAAACCAGAACTAGGAACCAAAGTAACCGATGCCGACCTCATCTGCGTAGATGGAAAACCCATAGAAAAACCAAAGGAAGATTTTGTGTATATCGCACTGAATAAACCTGTGGGAATAGTCTGCACTACGGATACACGCCGAGAGAAAAACAACATCATAGATTTCATAAAACACCCAAAACGGATTTTCCCCATTGGGAGACTGGATAAACCTAGCGAGGGGCTTATTTTACTGACTTCTGATGGCGACATTGTGAATAAAATTCTCCGTGCGACCAATAACCACGAGAAGGAATACATTGTGCGTGTAGATAAACCCATCACCGAGAATTTCCTGAAAAAAATGCGTAGTGGCGTACCGATTTTGGATACCATTACTCGCCCTTGCATTGTGGATAAAATAGATGCGTTCAGTTTTAGGATTATCTTGACACAGGGACTGAACCGACAAATCCGAAGAATGTGCGAGTTTCTAGGTTATGAGGTGAAAAAACTAAAACGCATCAGAATAATGAACATCAAACTGGATATTCCCATCGGTAAATGGCGAGACCTCAACCCAAAAGAACTTGCCGAACTGAAAGATTTATTGAAGGATTCCGTGAAGGATTTTAACGCTTCGGAGCATTCTTCCGACTGATTTTTATCATATTATTTAGATTAAATAAAAAATATATCTTTTTATTCTGTACTTTTGCCCACTATTTTCAGAGATTGAAAAGCATTATAAAACTAACTAATTATGAAAATTTGAATTAAGCAAATATTTTATGGCTTAATGAAAAAAAATATTATTATCATAATGCTTTTGGCAGGAATCGTTCCGCTATCTGCACAAAAACACGAGACCACGAAAAGTAAAGCGTCTCACACGAAAACAAAGCAAGATTCTACATCGGAGAAGCGTATAGATGAGGTGGTCATTACATCGTCCTACGGCACTAAAAAACTAAAAGAGGAGGTAGTAGGCTCTATCTCTACCATCAGTGCGAATGACATTATTACCTCACAGCCGTACGAAAGTTTAGACAAAATGATTGCTGGGCTTTCGCCTGGGGTACAGATAGGTTCTAATTCCGCATTGGGTGGTCCTGTGGATATTAATATCCGTGGGCTGGGTTCTTTGGTAAGTTTGGGGACTAATATTATAGGTGTTTCCACACAGCCGCTCATCATTATAGATGGTGTGATAATGCGTGAAGACCGAGCATTCAGCTCTACTTTTTTTGGTAATACAGAAAATTCCGAGCCTTTGCTAAACCCTCTCGCTAGGCTTTCTACCGATAATATAGAAAGCATCAATATCCTAAAAGATGCGGCAGCAGTGGCTCTCTATGGTGCTGATGCAGCGAATGGTGTAATTCTAATTACCACAAAAGGAGGGCATAAAGGAAAGCCAAGATTTTCGCTTTCTACCCAGTATGGCGTTTCTACGAGCATCAATAAAATGAAATATATGAACGGAGAGCAGTACGCTTCCGTCTATGATGCTTATCTGAGGAATAATGGCTCTACCACAGGCTACCAGTGGAATGGCGTAGATGTCAATTGGTTTGATGTAATGAATGGCACTGGCGATTATTTCAAAACGAATTTCAGTGCTACGGGAGGCAAAAAATGGTTTTCCTTCCGTCTGGGAGCAGATTATTCTGCCAATAATGAATCTAAAATCTATAATTCTTTTGATAAAAAAGGAATAGATGCCAATCTATCTTTTGATTTCAAAAAACTACGAGCAAATCTCTATTTTGCTTATAATCAAATTGATAAAGACACACCCAACTCGTATTTCAACTTTATTTTGGCTCCTACTTTCAGTATTTATGATGCTAATGGAAATTTCACTCCTACGGGCTATGTTGGTATTGCAAACCCAATGGCAGCGGCGGTGCAAAATATTGCTAATACGAATAATAAATCCTTGCTTTCTAGTTTGAATTTATCTTATCAAGCTACTAAAAATTTCAAAATAAGTACGGTTTTAGGAGTAGATAAATCGGATAAAGAAACCACCATTTGGAGGTCTGGGCTTAATGGTAGCGGACAGCGAAACGGAACTTTCCTAGGACCTAATAACACACGCTACCAAAGAGCAGGATATAGCCGACTGAACTACACCGATGCCTTCAAGTGGAACTGGTCGCTACAAACCTACTACGAAAAGAAAATTGCCCAGCACGAAATAGATATACTTGCAGGTCTGGAACTCAGAGAAAATAAAGAATTTAGAGAGGCTCATATTGGGAATTTTGGCTATCTAGATGCGTCTTACTATCAGTTGCCTTGGGAGGTTTATCTACCAGCCAACTATACCTATGCCTCTCTCACTCAAGAGAATGCGGGGCGAAGTTTATTCACCCAGCTCAACTATAATTTCAAGAAAAAATACTTCTTCTCTGGTACGATAAGAAGAGACGAAAGCTCTGCCTTTGGCTCTGATTCCCAAGTGGCTTACAATGGTGGTTTGGGCTTGTCTTGGCTTATTAATAAAGAAAATTTCCTCCGAGATTCTCATTGGATAGATATGCTCCGTTTGCGTACCTCGTGGGGGATTACGGGCAACTCTCGTATAGGTTCTTATAGGGCTTTGGGGCTTTATAGTACGCCTTCCGAAAATGATTTTGAATACCAATATCCTACCGCTACGGCAGATACCTCTGCACCACCGAATACTAGCCTAAAATGGGAGAAAAATGAAAAATTCAACATTGGTCTAGACTTTAATTTTGGAAAAAGATACGAACTCACCTTGGAGGTCTTCCGTGATAATATTTCGGATATGATAGTCAATCGTGCTACACCCATAGAAACTGGTTATTCCTCGGCGGAAATCAATGGTGCTGCAATGTACAACCAAGGTATAGAATTTTCTGCAAAGGCAGACTGGCTACGCTCTAAAAATCTAAAATGGAGTACAAGATTCAATATCGCAACTGTAAAAAATAGGGTAACGGAACTCATCGGCTTCGGAGATGCCTATTCTATCCAGTCCCTTGCAAGAGCCCAAAAAATCGGTACGCCTACTTCTGCTATCTGGGGCTACGAATGGCTTGGCATCAACCCTAGCAATGGGCAAGATATACTAATGGTAAATGGTGTGCCTACCGACGCTAATGCCTTTACGGTTTCCACCGATACCTTTACTATCATTGGTGATACCCAGCCAGATGCCATCGGAGGACTTACGAATAGTTTTAGATATAAAAACTTCAGTTTCAGCTTTTTAGTAAATTTCCAAATCGGTGGAGATATACTGATAGCAGATGAATTGATAGACCAATACAGAATAATGCTCAATAGAAATATGAGTATCAATGCCCTTGATTTTTGGTCGCCTACGAACCCCAATGCACAAAACCATTTACCATCATCTAGGAGTACAAAAATTATCCCAAATATGAGCAAATATGTCTATGATAATACGCATATTAAATTGCAAAATATCAATTTGGGGTATCAAATTCCGCTTCAGAAAAAGGATTTCATTAAAGGGGCTAATATCTTTATGGACATCACCAATGTGCTGTATTGGTACAAACAAAAATCTCCAAAAGATAGAAATGGCGTGAGGGAACTCCGTTTCCTTTATCCAGAAATGCGAACTTTGAGTTTAGGGTTTAGGCTTAATTTTTAATCAAACGAATAATGAAAAAATATATCATCAGTTTATTTTCCGTGTCTTTATTGGCTGTTTCTTGCAAAGATTTTCTTCATAGAGAGCCAGTAGAAGCGATTTCCATTACCGACCAATTTTCTACCGAACAAGGCTTATTGGAGGCGGTCAATGGGTTATACAAAACCTTCCGAAATACCTACATAGGCTCGGTTTCTGCCACTACCTATGGGGATTTACTATCTGGAAATTTGGCTTTTTCTCCCAATGCCTCCATCAATAGAGGCACCATAGAAGCCCCTGTTTCCGTAAAAAAAATCTATGATTTTGACGATAGCAAACTCAATAGCGATGGCATAATGCGAAGTTTCTATACCAATTCTTATCAACTGATAAACAACATCAATCTCGTTTTAGAAAATGTGGATAAAGTAGCTACTTCCGATGAGGTGAAACAACGCGTAAAAGCCGAAGCACTTACCCTAAGAGCCTACGCACATTTTCAGTTAATGAAATATTTTTCGCAAAATTATACCTATACTTCCGATGCCTCTCATCTTGGGATTATCTATAATACTCGTGTTCAGAAAGTGGGGGTAGATTACCCTTCTAGACCTACCATAAAGCAAAATATGGAACAACTTCAAGCGGATATTTCACAGGCTATTAGCCTTTTTCAAACGGATACTCCTGCCGTTCCTGCTGGAAAAAAATCTTATTTTGCTTCCAAAACTATGGCACAGACCCTAGCCGCGGATATCGCCCTTTGGAAAAACGATTGGCAAACGGCATGTGAC
>JAUNHO010000040.1:6986-7911 GCA_030523905.1 Bergeyella zoohelcum | reverse complement strand
AAAATGCTACCACATCGCTACCCATTCCGCCGTGTGGAGCATGTAGGCAGAGTCTTTTGGAATACGAAACCAAGCAAGAGGAAGCTATTGAAATTTATTTTTCTTCCATTAATGGAGAAGTTTGCAAGACGAAATCCATCAAAGATTTACTGCCTTTCTCTTTTGATAAATCTTATTTGTAATTTTTTATCCTTACCTTTGCACAAATTTTCAGAAAAGGGAATCTTGTGAAAATCAAGAACTGCCCCCGCAACTGTAAATCGCCATAGAAGAATTTTCTACTACAAAAAAACCACTGATGCCAAATTGGGAAGGTGTAGAAAATGCGAAAGTCAGGAGACCTTGCTGATGATTTTTTTACGGAGACTTTCGGGGTGAGAAGTCCAAATTCAGTATTATTTATGATTTTATCAATTCGGTTTGATAGAAAATAATTCTGTATGTTTTTATCCCAAGTTTTTGAACTCTAAAAAACACATTTTGGGATGAAAAAAAAGTATTCTCTTACCTATTTCTGCGTTTTACCTTGTTTTCTTTTTGCTCAGAAGAAAACCGATACCCTACTGAAAACCAAAGATATAGAGCAAATCATCATCGCTATGAAACGCAATGAAGACGGCGTGATTGCTTCCCAAAAATTATCAGGCAAAGAATTGCAGAATATCAATAGTCTTTCCGTAGCCGATGCGGTAAGGTATTTTTCGGGGGTTCAAATCAAAGATTATGGTGGCGTAGGCGGACTAAAAACGATTAATATCCGCGGAATGGGAACGCAAAATGTAGGCGTTTTCTACGATGGTATTCAGCTGGGAAATGCACAAAACGGTACGATAGATTTAGGGAAATTTTCTCTGGAAAATATGGAAAGTGTTTCAGTTTATAACGGACAGAAAAGCGAAATTTTACAATCGGCAAAGGATTTCGG
>JAUNHO010000040.1:0-6976 GCA_030523905.1 Bergeyella zoohelcum | reverse complement strand
CGAAAATCCCCCATTTTACTGCCAATAAAGCAACTAATTTAGGAATTTCCTATCGCTCTGGCTCGTTTGATTTAATCAATTCTTCCGTGTTATTAGAGCAAAAATTATCGGAAAATATTGCACTTTCTCTCAATGCAGAATACACCAACGCTAGTGGAAAATACCGCTACAAAATCACACAAGCCAACCCAAAAGGCGAAATTGATTGGCAAAAAACGGACATCAGAAAAAATGGAGCAATAGAAGCCATAAGGCTAGAAGGTGGTCTTTTTGGAAATATAAAAAACGGCTCGTGGAAAGCAAAGGCTTATTATTATCAGTCAGATAGAGGTATCCCTGGGGCGGTTGTAAAAAATATTTCGGAACGCTACGAACACCAATGGGATAAGAATTTTTTTGCCCAAATTTCCTTTAATAAAGAATGGAATAAAAAATACAAACTACTCATTAACAGCAAGTTTGCCAATGACTATACCCACTACCTGAACTCCCCACCAGAGAACGATACAAAGCATATAGACAACACCTACATAAGACTTGGGATATTAGTTTATCTACTGATTATCAATATAATAAACTAGATGCAAATTTACCATCTTTTGCCTTTCCTACTCGGCATACAGAGATGATTGCCCTAGCATCACAATGGAGATTATGGCAAAAACTGAAATTACAGGCTAGTATCTTGGGAACATTCATCCAAGAACGCGTGGAAGACACCAAATTTTCCAACCCTGCCCCTGCGAAACAGGAGTACAGCCCTGCCCTATTTTTTTCGTACGAACCACTAAAATCCAAAACGCTAAAAATACACGGATTTTACAAAAATATTTTCCGTATGCCTACTTTTAATGATTTGTATTATTCCGAAATAGGCTTTTCAAACCTTAAGCCTGAATATACGGAGCAATGGGATTTGGGCATCAGTTTTAGTAAAGATTTTAGCCGAACGCTCACGCATTTTAATCTCACGGCAGATGTGTATCATCATATTTCAAAAGATAAAATAGTGGCGTTTCCCAGAGGGCAACAATTTCGCTGGACAATGCTAAATCTTGGTAAAGTAGATGCCAAATGCGTGGATATTTCTGCACAAAGCATTTGGCTCATCGCTAGAAATTTAATCCTAAATAATAGATTATCATATACTTACGAAGAAGCAATAGACATTACCAACCCAGAAGATTTCTATTACAAACATCAGATTCCCTACATTCCAAAACATAGCGGAAGTATGGTTTTAGGGCTTATTTATAAGGATTGGGCGGTCAATTATAGTTTTCTTTATACAGGAAAACGCCACAATATGCAGGCGAATATTCTCTCTAATTTTGAGCAACCTTGGTACACTAGTGATATTTCTATTTTTAGGGAAATCCCGATGAAAAAAATGAAAATCCGTGCTGGGCTGGAAGTTAATAATCTTTTTAACCAATATTATTCTGTCATCAGAAATTTCCCTATGCCAGGCACCAACTACCGAGCATCACTAAAAATTCAATTTTAATCCATTCACAAAATAATGAATCTTAATCACCTATATAACCCACTAAAAAACAAAGCATTATGGCTGTTGGCTCTTGTCCTATGGCTTGTGGTGTCTTGCCGAGAAATTTATGATTACATCAACTATGATTCTGAAACTTATACCTTACAAGAACCTGATAATCAAATCTCTACAAAGGGACTTTATCTCCTCAACGAGGGCAATATGGGGAGCAACAAGGCTTCGCTTAGTTTTTTCAGCTACCGTACTGGGCAATTCACCCAAGATTTCTACACCCAGCAAAACCCTGAAATGGTGCAAAATCTAGGCGATGTGGGCAATGATATTGAGATTTATAAAGGTAGGCTTTACGCCGTCATCAACCTGTCTAATTATGTAGAAGTGATGGATGCCGAAACGGGCAAACACATCGGCTCTGTGAAAGTACCAAATTGTAGAAACATCACATTTCAAGGCAATTACGCCTATGTGAGTTCGTTTGCAGGAGCGGTAGAACTCAATCCGAATTACTCCCAAAAAGGCTTTGTGGCAAAGATAGACCTCAGCAGTTTGCAAGTCGTAGGAAAGGCAGAAGTAGGCTACCAACCAGAGGAACTGGAAATCGTGGGGAACAAACTCTATGTCGCTAACTCTGGGGGCTACCGAGCACCGAATTATGACAATACACTCTCCGTAATAGACCTTGATACCTTTCTGGAAATCAAGCGAATAGAAGTAGAAACCAACCTCGCAAAAGTACGAAAAGACAAAAATGAAATGCTCTGGGTAACCACACGCGGCAACTACGGAAATATCCCACCGAAAACCTTCATCATCAACCCGAAAACGGATAGCGTAGAAAAGGAAATCGGTACGGCTTTATCCAATTTCGCATTCTATGGCGATAGCGTTTATTACTATTCCTATATTTGGTCGGCGGCTGGAAGTTCATCAGAATTTGGAATATTAAATATTAATAATCAAGAAGTTATCACCAGAAATCTATTCAGTGATGAGATAAAAAAACAGATAAAAATACCTTATGGAATAACCATCAACCCTAGCAATGGTGATATTTTCATTGCCGATGCCAAAAACTATGTTTCCCCAGGCGAATTGTTTTGCTTCAACAATAGCGGAACACTAAAATGGAAAGCCACCACAGGCGATATTCCTGCACATTTTGCGTGGTTAGAAGATTAGTAGGGGTTAATAACATTAACCCATAAAAAAATAAAAGATATGACATTCAAACAATATTCATTACTCATTATTTCGGCTATATCATTGGTGGCTTGTACCCTTGATAAAACGGAAGATACGCCCAATACGGAACTACAAAACGAGTATTTTGCCAATAGGAGAAAAATCATTCCTATCATCGTTTCAGATAACCCAACTACCGACTGGGAATGGGTACTTTCAAAGAAAAATTCGGCGGAGGATTCCATTCGTTTCTCTGCCAAAGAGTACTATTTTATCTCGCCTTACGCAGGTAAATTTACCCTAAAAGTAAAAGGCAATCAAGATGGCAACCTTATTGATAAAACACTGATTATCAACATATATAAAGAACCTCAACCCTATTCTAAATACATCAGTAAGGTCTATGATTTTTCCCCTGCTGTGGGGCAATTTATCAATAAACTACCACTCTGGGAAACAGGCGATACCAATACCCAAATGATACAAAAAGCCAGTGCCATCGTGGGCGAAAATCCTTCGCTTATCAGTTTGGGAGGCTTCGGTGGGTATGTCGTTTTTGGGTTTGACCATACCATTATTCGTAGAGATAATCATCAGGAAATCAAAATATTAGGAAATACTTTTAGTGGCGGTAGCGAACCTGGTATAGTACTCGTAGCTTTTGATAAAAACAGAAACGGACTGCCAGATGACGAGTGGTACGAAATTGCAGGAAGCGAATACCAACAGCCACAAACCATAAAAAACTACACCATAACCTACCACAAACCGAATGAAAATAAAACCGCCGTAAAGGGGTCTCTGCCTTGGCAAACCGATGTGGAATACATAAAATGGGAGGACAATCAGGGACAAACTGGCTATAAAACCAAAAACGCCTACCACTTGCAAAGCTATTATCCACTTTGGATTACCAATGAAAAAATCAGTTTTACAGGTACTAAATTAGCCAATAATTACACCAATACAGGCACAGAAGACGCTCCGTATTGGCAGGGAAAATCCTACTCATACGGCTATGTGGATAACGCCCCAAATAACGATTCTGCTTCTAATATAGACATTGACTGGGCTGTGGATAAAAACGGAAACGCCGTAAAACTCCCAGGGATAGATTTCGTGAAAGTCTATACCGCTACCAACCAAGAAGCAGGCTGGCTAGGCGAAATCTCCACCGAAGTCGTAGGAGCATATGAGATTGAAAATTAGTTTATTAGGGATTAGAGATTAGTTTATTAGAAATTGGTTTTAGCATATCGAAAAAACGGCATAGGAAACGCAGTTTTAGAAAATCAACGCAGAAAATCGTCAGAAATTGTCCTTGTTTGAAGCGAAACGAAGTGAAGCAAGTTTGGACAATTTTAGATTTTCAAGTTAGATTTTCACAACGAGTTTCCAAGCCTTGACTTTTTGGTTCTTTTGTGTTAAGACAAAAGAACATTATTAAAAACCTATTTTTATTATCATTATTAAATCGGAGTTTCACCGAAGAATGACCGAACCTTCACCGAAGAAACACCGAAGGAATAAAACAAAAAGCAAATTATTAAATCATCAACAAAATAGATAAAATTTTATTAAATTAATATTCTTATGACAAAGAAAAAGTATTTTTTAGCAGCCTTACTATCATTAGGCTTGGGGCTGAACGCACAGGATTTCTCCAACGGAGTATTTATCCTCAACGAAGACCAATGGGGAACTTTCGACAGCTCACTGAATTTCCTTGACAACAGCGGAAACTTTACCTACAATGTCTTCCAACAGCAAAATGGCGGAACTACCTTGGGGACTACCACCCAGTTTGGAGCCATCTACGGCGACCAGTTCTTTTTCCTCAGCAAACAACCAGGGAAAAAGGATTCCCACAGCGGAAGATTCACCGTTGCCAATGCCTCTACATTGGTGAGAACCACCGATTTTGATACCCTTTCTACACTCGGAGAAGGAAGGAGTTTCGTGGGCGTTTCCGCAGATAAAGGCTACATCGGTACTAGCGAAGGTATTTTAGTCTATGATATTAAAAACCAAACCATTGGCAATAGTATCGCTGAAAGCCTTAATAAAGGGCAAGTTGGCAATATGATAAGAGGTGCAAAATATGTTTTTGCCGTAATGCAAAGCGGTGGTATCTTGGTCATAAACCCTGAAACCGATGCCGTTATCAAGACTTTTAGCGGAAATTATACCAGAGTTGCCCAGTCCAAATCTGGCGATATTTGGTTGGCGAAAGAGGATACAATGGAGCAAATCAACCAATATACTTTGGAAGTGGCACAAAGTATCAGCTATCCTACTGGCATCAAGGTAAGAGGTAGCTGGGGAGCGTGGAATGCAGGGTCTTTCTGTGCAAGTAACCAAAACAATGTGCTTTATCTTACCAATAATGGTGAGTGGAGTACAGGTACGCAAATCATCAAGTATGATATAGACAAAAACGAGTTTGCTACCATCTATACTTTGAGCGATTCTGCCCTTCAATTCTACGGAGCTGGGATAAGAATAAACCCTAAAACCGATGAAATCATCGCTAATGTTGCAAAGGGCTATGAACCTATAAACTGGGTTTATAAACTAGATAACAGCGGAAATCTTATCTCTACACATCAGCTGAAAGAGCATTATTGGTTTCCTGCTATGCCCATCTTCCCAGACAATGACGCTCCTGTGGTTTCAGACCAGTTGCAGAGCCAATATACCATCAAAGAAGAAACTACCATTGACCTAAAAACAATGGCTACCGATACCGACAACCTTTCGGCTGCCATAGTGAAATCCGTGGAGGTATTGAGCGGAGATACCATAACAGCAAACATCAATTCAACCGATGAACTCGTCATCACGCCTACTAAAAATGGAACTGCAAAGATAAAAGTAACTTTCAACTCCAACGGAAAACTCGTTTCCAAAGAGATAGAAATAGTGGTAGCTGGTCTATCTGTGAATGATGTAGCCAAGTCCGCATTCAAAGTCTATCCGAACCCTGCCACGGATTTCATCAGAGTTTCATCTGAAAAAGAGGCAAGTATTTCTATTTTTGATTTAACTGGAAAACTCATCAAGCAAGGCAATACGCAAGGGAAAACTTTCTCCGTATCCGCATTACCAAAAGGTCTATACCTACTAAAAGTAGAAGCTGATGGACAAGTACAGACTTCTAAACTCATCATTAAATAACAAAAATCATCAATAAAACCTTGCCAAAGCAACAGCAAAACTTTGGCAAGGCCTTTAACTCATCAAAACAAAAAAATGAAACATTTATTTAGTATTTTATTACTTTCATCGTCATTCGCTTTTGCTCAGAATGTAGAATTTGAAGACGCAGACCTCAAGGCATCAATCCTCAAAACTTATCCAACCCTTGATGCCAACAAAGATGGCGAAATTTCATTGGAAGAAGCTCAAAGTGCAACGGCAATAAGAATCACCACCAATTTTTCTTCGCCAAGTAGAAAATTCACCAGTGCAAAAGGGATAGAAGCCTTCGTAAATATCAAGGAACTTAACCTAGGGCGTAACGCTATCTCTTCCATTGATTTATCTAAAAACACAAAGTTAGAAACCCTCAATTTAAGAGACAACACACTCACAGGAACTTTGGATTTGAGCCAACTCCCTGCACTAAAAAATGTAGAACTTAATAATAATAGTATTACAGAATTATTATTGCACCCAGACAATAATATCAACACTTTATATGCAAACGATAACCTTCTTACCAATATCCCAACTGAATATTTACCAAAAATTCAGCGTTTATTTTTCGTAAGAAATAAAGTTTCTACACTATCTCTTGCTACAAATACCGAATTGGTAAGGCTTCATATAACTGGTAATCTCATTCAGTCACTGGATATTAGCAATCTTACTAAACTAAATTGGATGTCTGTTAGCGAAAATCAACTAAAAGAACTGACCATCAAGAATAATCCTGCACTTAAGTCTCTGTTACTCAATGACAATCAATTAAAGGAACTAAATTTCAAGGACGGAACTAAAAATACAATTACCCTCATCAATATTACCAATAATCCAGACTTTGCTAAAATTTTCAGAGACTGCGATGATACGCTTCCTACCAACCTCCCTTCTTCGGTAGAAATTATAGATTGTACCCTAAAAGTAGAAAATTTTGGTAAGACTATTTTTGAAATTTCCCCAAACCCTGCCACCGATTTCATCAGAGTTTCATCTGAAAAAGAGGCTAGTATTTCTATTTTTGATTTGGCAGGAAAACTCATCAAGCAAGGGAATACGCAAGGGAAAACTTTCTCCGTATCC
>JAUNHO010000039.1 GCA_030523905.1 Bergeyella zoohelcum | reverse complement strand
GTATATAGATTTTCAGGTCTTCCAGGGCTTATTTTGGAGGTTTCAGATAATGAAAAAGAGTATAATTTTAGGCTTAATTCTATATCAAAAACTGATGATAAAATTAAATTATCCAATTCGGTTAAATTGCTTTCTTTAGAGGAGTTGAATAAATTGAAAGTCAAAATTTATAAAGACCCAGCAGGAATATTGAGACAGAAGTTAGCAACAATGTCTTCAGAGGGAATGTCTATTGGAGTTAAATTTAATGGTGAAAGTATTTCAAATAAAGATTTAGTAGAGCGTATGGAATCCGATTATTTAGAGTTTTTTAGAAAGTATAATAACCCTTTGGAAAAAAATGATATTTGGTTGAGATAAAATCTGATTAGTAAAGAATGAATAATCGATAAGCAATAAAATAATATGGCAAAATTGAAAAATAAATGTTTTTTTAACTCATTGTTTGTCAGTTAAAAAAAAGTTTATATATTTGCACACTCATTTTATAGGAAGGTTGTGCCTAGTTGTATGGTGGCTTATCTTTATAAAATGTTTGAAAGAGATAAATAATTTAGATATAATTTTTAATAATGTCAGGTATTATTGGTAAAAAAATCGGTATGACCTCATTGTTTGATGAATCAGGGAAGAATATTCCTTGTACGGTTATTCAAGCAGGTCCGTGCTCGGTTTTACAGGTCAGAACCGTAGAAAAAGATGGTTATGTGGGCTATCAATTAGGTTTCGATGACAAGAGTGAGAAGAATGTCGGTAAGGCATTGGCTGGTCATTTCAAAAAGGCTGGTTCTACTCCAAAGGCAAAATTAGTAGAATTCCACCACGGATTTGAACATTTGCAAGTAGGAGATGAGGTGAAGGTAAATCTATTCGCAGAAGGCGAGTTTGTAGATGTTACTGGTACTTCAAAAGGTAAAGGATTCCAAGGGGTGGTGAAAAGACACGGCTTTGGAGGTGTAATGCAACAGACGCACGGTCAGCACAATAGATTGAGAGCTCCAGGTTCCATCGGTGCTGGTTCAGACCCTTCAAGAGTATTCAAGGGAATGAGAATGGCGGGAAGAATGGGTGGTAAGCAAGTTACCGTTCAGAATCTTCAAGTGTTAAAAGTAGATGAAGAACAAAATCTTTTAGTAGTAAAAGGTGCTGTTCCGGGGGCTAAAAATTCATATGTAATTATCAGAAGATGGAACTAGTAGTATTAAATACATCAGGAAAGGAAACCGGAAGAAAAGTAACTTTGGACGAGTCTGTATTCGGGATTGAGCCAAATCAGCACGCGGTTTACCTAGAAGTAAAACAATACCTTGCTGCTCAAAGACAAGGAACTCATAAAGCAAAAGAAAGAAGCGAAATTACGGCTTCTACTAAAAAACTTAAGAAGCAAAAAGGTTCAGGTTCTGCAAGATATGGTGATATTAAGTCTCCTGTGTTCAGAGGTGGAGGTAGAATCTTCGGTCCTAGACCAAGAAACTATAGATTCAAACTGAATAAAGCTCTTAAGAGATTGGCTAAAAAATCTGTTCTTTCTCAAAAAATGAGAGAAAATAGTATTAAAGTTTTGGAAGATATGAGCTTTGCAGCTCCTAAAACAAAGGAATTTATCAGTGTATTGAATGCACTTGAACTTAATGGTAAAAAATCTTTGTTTATCCTTCCTGAAGCTAATAAGAATGTGTATTTATCTTCAAGAAACTTGCCTAAAACAAGAGTATTAAATTATAATGAAATCTCTTCTTATGATTTAATAAATGCAGGTGAGATAGTGTTTTTTGAAGGTGCAGTAGAAAAATTCCAGGAAAATCTAAAGAAATAAATCATGTCAGTTATCATTAAACCAGTTATTTCAGAAAAAGCAAACTATCTTACAGACCTTAGAGGTGCTTATTCTTTCCTAGTAGATACAAAGGCGAATAAAATCCAGATAAAAGATGCTGTAGAAGTTGCTTATGGTGTGAAAGTGGCGGATGTTAGGACTATGATTTACGCTCCTAAGGTTTCTGCGAAATACACCAAAAAAGGACTTCAAGTGGGTAAAACCAATAAATTGAAAAAAGCAATCATCACTCTTGTAGAAGGAGAAGTGATTGACATCTTTTCAGTATAATTAAGCGATAAGCAGGATGCTGAAAGCGTTAAGTTTTCCGCTTTCTGCTTACTGCAATTAAAAAAATAAACAAAATAAATATTAATTATAAACAATAGTAATGTCTGTTAGAAAATTAAAACCTATCACCCCGGGACAGAGATTCAGAATTGTAAACAATTTTGAGGAAATTACTACAAACAAGCCAGAGAAATCTCTGACTGTTGGTATTAAAAAGTCAGGTGGGCGTAACAACACAGGTAAAATGACTATGCGTTACACCGGAGGTGGACACAAAAAGAAATACAGAATTATTGACTTCAAGAGAAACAAATTCGATGTTGAAGCTACGGTAAAGTCTGTAGAGTATGATCCAAACAGAACTGCATTTATTGCACTTCTAGAATATGCAGATGGAGAGAAGAGATACATCATCGCTCCAAATGGTATTAAAGTAGGGCAAAAAGTAGTTTCAGGAGACAATGTAGAGCCTAATGTAGGTAATGCAATGAAATTGAAAAACATCCCATTGGGTACAGTGATTTCTTGCATTGAGATGAGACCAGGGCAAGGAGCTATTCTTGCGAGAAGTGCTGGTTCTTCTGCTCAATTGACTTCTAGAGATGGTAAGTATGCGATCGTAAAATTGCCTTCTGGAGAATCGAGAATGATTCTTGTAGAGTGTATCGCTATGGTAGGGTCTGTATCCAATTCAGATCACCAATTGACGGTATCAGGTAAGGCAGGTAGAAGCAGATGGTTAGGTAGAAGACCAAGAACAAGAGCGGTAGTAATGAACCCAGTAGATCACCCAATGGGTGGTGGTGAAGGTCGTTCTTCTGGAGGTCACCCAAGATCTAGAAATGGTAAACCTGCTAAGGGTTATAAAACCAGAAAGAAAAATAAAGTGTCTAACCGTTACATCGTATCTAAAAGAAAATAATTATGGCAAGATCACTTAAAAAAGGACCTTTCATTGCTCATCATTTAGAGAAAAAGGTTCAGGCGAATATAGAGTCTGGTAAAAAAACGGTTATTAAAACATGGTCTAGAGCATCTATGATTTCTCCAGACATGGTAGGACAAACCATCGCAGTACATAACGGAAAAACATTCGTTCCTGTATATGTAACTGAAAATATGGTAGGTCATAAGTTAGGCGAATTTTCTCCTACGCGTTCATTCAGAGGACACGGTGGTAATAAAAATAAAGGAAGCAGATAATCATTATGGGATCAAGAAAACAAGATAGTGCATTAGCTAGAAAAATAGCAAATAAAGATGTAGTAAAGGCTCGTCTGAACGATTGTCCTTCTTCTCCTAGAAAAATGAGATTAGTTGCGGACATCATTAGAGGAGAAAGTGTAGATAAAGCTCTTTATATCCTTAAATATTCTAAAAAAGAAGCATCTAACAAGTTGGAAAAACTTCTTTTGTCTGCCATTGCAAACTGGCAAGTAAAGAATGAAGGAGCTGATATAGAGGAAGCAAATCTTTTTGTGAAAGAAATCTATGTGGATAGTGCAAGACAACTGAAAAGATTAAGACCTGCACCACAAGGTAGAGGGTATAGAATCAGAAAGAGAAGCAACCATGTTACATTAATTTTAGATTCAAAAGATAATAAATAATTCAAGGTATGGGACAGAAGACAAATCCAATTGGTAATAGATTAGGTATCATCAGAGGATGGGATTCTAACTGGTTTGGCGGAAACGATTATGGAGACAAAATCGCGGAAGACTACAAAATCAGAAGATACCTTGATGTAAGATTATCTAAAGGTGAAGTTTCAAGAATCTTCATCGAAAGAACTCATAAATTAGTAACTGTAACTATCACTACTGCTAGACCAGGTTTAATCATTGGTAAAGGTGGTCAGGAAGTTGATAAACTAAAAGAAGAATTGAAAAAACTTACTGGTAAGGAGGTTCAAATCAATATCTTTGAAATCAAAAGACCTGAACTAGATGCAGTATTGGTAGCTGAAAGTATCGCAAAGCAAATAGAAAACAGAATCTCTTACAGAAGAGCTGTGAAAATGGCTATTGCAGGTACAATGAGAGTAGGTGCTGAGGGTATCAAGGTTCAAATCTCTGGTAGATTGAATGGTGCTGAAATGGCAAGAAGCGAATCTTTCAAAGAGGGAAGAATTCCTTTATCTACTTTCAGAGCAGATATCGATTATCACTGGGCAGAGGCTCACACTACTTATGGTAGATTGGGCGTGAAAGTTTGGATTATGAAAGGAGAAGTTTATGGTAAAAGAGACCTTTCTCCGCTTGTAGGACAACAACAGAAAAAATCTGGTGGTAGAGAAGGTAGAAGACCAAGAAGAAATAATAATTAATTAGAGGTTAGAAAATAGAAATTAGATCTTCCGTTACAAGAACTGATTGACAAATTATCTAATTATGTTACAACCAAAAAGAGTAAAGTTCCGTCGTGTTCATAAAATGAAGATGAAAGGAAACGCACAGAGAGGAAACCAACTGGCGTACGGAACTTTCGGAATCAAAGCGATTGAAGGAGCTTGGATTACGGCAAGACAAATCGAGGCAGCTCGTATCGCTGCAACGAGATATATGAAAAGGGAAGGACAGCTATGGATAAAAATTTTCCCAGATAAACCGATTACTAAAAAACCAGCCGAAGTAAGGATGGGTAAAGGTAAAGGTGCTGTGGAATACTGGGTAGCTGTGGTAAAACCTGGTAAAATAATGTTTGAAGTAGGTGGTGTTCCTTACGAAGTAGCGAAAGAAGCACTTAGACTTGCTGCACAGAAATTACCAGTAGTTACTAAATTTGTAGTTGCTAATGATTTTGTTAAACCTCAATAATCGAAGAAATGAAAAAAGCTGACATCAAAAATTTAAGCGTAGCGGATCTTCAAAACCAGTTAGCAGCAGTAAAGGCTGATTATACTAAGTTGAAATTGGCACATAAAATAAGCCCAATTGAAAATCCTATTCAAATCAGAGATTTGAGAAAGACAATCGCAAGACTTCAAACAGAATTAACTGCTAAACAACAATAATTCATTTTACAATGGAAAGAAATTTAAGAAAAGAAAGAATCGGAGTTGTTTCCAGCAACAAAATGGAAAAAACTATTGTTGTAAGCGAAACAATGAGAATGAAGCATCCTATGTACGGTAAGTTCGTTTTGAAAACGAAGAAATATACCGCACACGATGAAAATAATGAGTGCAACGAAGGGGATACTGTTCTAATCCAAGAAACAAGACCTTTGAGTAAAAATAAGAGATGGAGATTAGTAAGAATCATTGAAAAAGCTAAGTAATGTTACAAACAGAATCAAGATTAAAAGTAGCTGATAACACAGGTGCAAAAGAAGTACTCGTTATCAGAGTTCTGGGAGGTACCAGAAGAAGATATGCTTCAGTTGGTGATAAAATCGTAGTGACTATCAAAGATGCTACACCATCAGGAAATGCAAAAAAAGGACAGGTTTCTAAAGCAGTAGTAGTAAGAACTAAAAAAGCAGTAAGAAGAAAAGATGGTTCATACATCTCTTTTGATGACAATGCTTGTGTATTGCTAAATGCTGCTGGTGAGATGAGAGGAACTCGTGTTTTCGGACCTGTTGCAAGAGAGCTGAGAGATAAGGAATATATGAAAGTAATTTCATTAGCCCCTGAAGTACTTTAATTTTTAAAATTTAACGAAAATGACAAAAGTTAAAATCAGAAGAGGAGATAACGTAATCGTTACTACTGGAAAAAACAAAGGAAGCAAGGGCGAAGTACTTGAAGTAATCAGAAAAGAAGGTAAAGACCCAAGAGTAATAGTAGCGGGTGTGAATGTGGTTAAAAAACACATCAAGCCATCAGCTTCTAATCCTCAAGGTGGTATCGTAGAAAAAGAGGCTTCTTTGCATATCTCTAATGTAGCACTTGTGGATAAAAACGGAAAGGCTACAAAAGTAGGATATAAAATAGAAGGTGATAAAAAAGTGAGAGTTGCTAAAACAACTGGTGAAACTTTATAATAGAATAAACGATGGAATATATAGCAAGACCAAAGAAATTATATAAAGAAAAAATCGTTCCTGCAATGATGGAAGAATTTGGGTACAAAAGCATTATGCAAGTGCCTAAATTGGAAAAAATCGTTGTATCGCAAGGTTTAGGAGCGGCTACAGCTGATAAAAAAATCGTTGATTACGCAGTTGAAGAACTTACAGCAATCACTGGGCAGAAAGCCGTAGGAACTCTTTCTAAAAAAGATGAGGCAGCTTTCAAACTAAGAAAAGGAATGCCAGTAGGAGCAAGAGTTACATTAAGAGCTGATAAAATGTATGAGTTCTTGGATAGATTAACTTCTTCTGCTCTTCCACGAATCAGAGATTTCAACGGAATCAAGGCTGATGGATTTGATGGTAGAGGTAATTATAACCTTGGTATCACCGAGCAAATTATCTTCCCAGAAATCGTAATCGATAAAGTGAAAAAAATCCAAGGTATGGACATCACTTTCGTTACTTCAGCTCAAACTGATAAAGAAGCTAAAGCATTATTAACACATTTCGGTTTACCATTTAAAAAGAACTAAGAATGGCAAAAGAATCAATGAAAGCGCGTGAGCGTAAAAGAGAGGCTCTAGTAGCTAAATATGCTGAGAAAAGAAAGGCTTTGAAAGAAGCTGGTGATTACGAAGCATTACAGAAACTTCCAAAAAACGCTTCTCCTGTGAGATTGCACAATAGATGTAAATTGACAGGTAGACCAAGAGGATATATGAGAACTTTCGGTATTTCCAGAGTAACTTTCCGTGAAATGGCAAACCAAGGGCTTATCCCAGGGGTTAAAAAAGCTAGTTGGTAATAATTTTTAATAAATCAAGATAATTAAGTTGCATTTGGCTAATGGTAACTTACTGATAACCAAATGCAATACTGATTATCACTAACCAATAATAATTAAAACAGAAAAATGGTAACAGATCCAATTTCAGATTTCCTAACAAGAGTAAGGAACGCACAAAGCGCAGGCCATAAAGTGGTGGAAATTCCTGCATCGAAAATCAAAAAGGAGATTACTAAAATTCTCTTCGATCAAGGTTATATCTTGAACTATAAGTTTGAGGATAATGCCGTTCAAGGGAATATTAAAATCGCTTTGAAGTACGACAAAAAAACTGGCAAGCCAGCTATCAAATCTATTCAGAGAGCATCTCGCCCAGGTTTGAGATACTACGCTGGTTCTTCAGAACTTCCAAGAGTACTTAATGGTTTGGGTATCGCTATCATCTCTACTTCAAAAGGTGTGATGACAGGGAAACAAGCAAAAGTTGAAAATGTAGGCGGTGAGGTAATCTGCTATGTATATTAATTTTTAAAAAAAGGAAAATGTCAAGAATTGGTAAAGCAATTATAAGCATTCCTTCTGGGGTTACAGTATCAGAAAAAGATGGTGTTGTAACGGTAAAAGGTCCGAAAGGAGAACTTTCTCAGGAACTTACAGGAGGTATTACTTTGGAGCAAAAAGATGGCGAACTTACAGTAAACCGCCCATCTGATTCCAAACAACACAAAGCCCTTCACGGTTTGTACAGAGCACTTATCAATAATATGGTAATTGGTACATCAGAAGGTTTTGAAAAGAAATTAGAACTTGTAGGGGTAGGATATAGAGCATCTCACTCTGGTCAAAAACTAGAGTTGGCATTAGGTTTCTCCCACGGTATCGTTTTGGAACTTCCAAGTGAAGTGAAAGTAGATACATTGACTGAAAAAGGTAAAAACCCAATCATTACTTTATCTTCACACGATAAGCAATTATTAGGAATGATAACGGCTAAAATCAGATCATTCAGAAAACCTGAACCATA
>JAUNHO010000038.1 GCA_030523905.1 Bergeyella zoohelcum | reverse complement strand
AGCTAGATGATATGGGCAATCATTCCGTGCAATCGGTTATTAATGATTCTTTTCAGAGAGATTTATTGAAGGATTATTATTAATGCTTACCTTTTCGCCTTAAAAAAATCTTTGATAATTTGCGAACACTCTTTCTCTAAAATCCCGCTAACGATTTCCGTTTTGGGGTGTAGAGAAAGATTTTTTGCAATGAAGCCTCTCTGCTCATCTCTCGCACCAATGACCACCTTAGAAATCTGTGACCACGCCAAGGCTCCGCTACACATTACGCACGGCTCCAAGGTGATGTACATAGTGCAGTTTTGGAGATATTTACCGCCCAAAAACTCCGCAGCAGAAGTGATTGCCTGCATCTCGGCGTGGGCGGTTACATCGTTTAGCGTTTCGGTGAGGTTATGGCTTTTCGCGATGATTCTATCGTTACAGACCACCACGCAACCCACAGGGACTTCGTCTTTTTCCATTGCAGAATGAGCCTCTTGCAGGGCTATTCTCATAAAATATTCATCTGAAAACATTGTTTATAAGCCGTAAATAATCCCTACATTTGGTACAAACGCACCGCCAAAAACTGAGGAGTTTTCTTTGTAAAGTACATTGTACATTCCACCAATTTGCATATAAGCCTTGCTGCCAAGTTTTTGTAAATATCCAGCACCTAGATAAAGTGCAGCCTCGTCATTAGAAATTTTTTGGGAAGTGGTTTTATTTTTTTGATTGACGAAATAATGCTGGTATAAGCCTGATACATAAAAACTTCTGTTGAAGTAATAATTAGCAAAAGGCCCTACACCGAGCATTGTGGAAGAAAAATATTTAGAACTTTGCCAAGTGAGATTGGTTGCTAATCCACCTTCAAAATTGTCTGTGATTTTGTAGCCTACTCTCGGAGAAACATAGACGGAAGTCCCGCCATAGCCGTTGCCACCAAACGCACCGCCAATCCCAAGATAGCCCCCGAAAGTCCATTTAGAGTCTTCTCCGCCTATTTTTGCTTGTGGTAATCTAGTACCGATTTGTGCATTATAAAGCCCTGAAATCATTACCCCTGCCAGTAGAAAAATTTTATTCATTTTATTCAATTTTTTTAATTCTTTTTCCTTTTACTGCAAAAATTATTCCTTTAATTATATTTTTGCAGTAAATTTAAATAAAAATGCTTTATAAACAGATTATAGACGACCTTTTTTCTCTTGCTTCACCAGAAAAAGCACAGCATTATGCTCGTTTTTTTAAGACAGAAAAAGGCGGATACGGAGAGGGAGATGTTTTCATAGGATTGACTAATCCGCAGATGAGAAGTGTAGCGAAACAATATTTCAAACTCATTGATTTTGAAGATATTCAGAAACTTTTAGAAAACGAATACCACGAAGTTCGTCTTACAGCGTACCTCATTTTAGTAGCCCAATATGAAAAAGCAAAAACCTTTGAGGAGAGACAAAAAATTGCCCTATTTTATTTGAAAAATAAAGAATTTGCTAATAATTGGGATTTGGTAGATTTGACGGCTTATAAGATTTTGGGGCATTATACTTTTGAAATTGAAAATACAGAAATCTTACAAAAACTCTCTGATAATGAGTCTCTTTGGGATAAGCGTATAGCCATAATTTCCACAATGTTTTGGGTGAAAAAAGACCAATACGAGCCAACAAAAACATTCGTTTTGAACAACTTAACCCACCCGCACGACCTGATGCACAAGGCAAACGGCTGGCTTTTGAGAGAAATGGGCAAACGAAACGAGCAAGAACTTCGAGATTTCTTGGAAGCACATCATCATAATATGCCGCGTACTACGCTACGCTACGCCATAGAGAAATTCAGCGAAACGGACCGACAATACTTTTTGAAACTAGGAAAGTAAAATAATCAAACTCCCTTGTTTTGGTATCCAAGGGAGTGTTTTTTATTTATTCAGAAAAGCATCCCAGCCTTGTGCCGTGATGGCAGAAAGTTCGTTGCTACCTCGTAATACCATATAGTTGCCCTGTTCTAGGTCTGTGGCGTACCCTATCACTGTGAAATCTGGGTGGTTTTTGATGTTCTCAAAATCATTTGGCGAAATAGTGAATAGTAATTCATAATCTTCACCGCCAGAAAGTGCCGCCATTACAGGGTTCAGGTTGAGTTCATCGGCGGTGGTGATGGTAAGCGTATCCATTGGGATTTTCTCTTCGTATAGCCTGAAGCCAACTTTACTTTGGTCAGATAAATGCAAAATCTCGGAGGCCAATCCATCAGAAGCATCAATCATAGAAGTTGGCTTTACACCAAGTTCCTTTAATATATCCTTCACATCGGTTCTCGCTTCTGGTTTTAGTTGGCGTTCTAGGATATAGTCGTACCCCTCCATTTCGGGTTGCATATTGGGATTTGCAAGAAAGACGGAATGCTCTCTTTCTAGGATTTGAAGCCCAAGATAAGCCCCACCTAAATCCCCTGTAACCACGAGTAAATCATTCGGTTTTGCACCATTTCTTTTCGTTAGTTCTTCTTCTGTTTCAAAACCAATTGCCGTGATACTGATGACCAACCCACTTTGCGAACTGGTAGTATCTCCGCCCACCAAATCCACACCGTATCTTTCACAAGCGAGGTGAATACCAGCATAAATTTCCTCCAAAGCCTCCACAGGAAATCTATTGGAAACCGCTATGGATACCAGTATTTGTGAGGGTTTGGCGTTCATCGCTGCAATATCACTCAGATTCACCACTACTGCCTTGTAGCCCAAATGTTTCAGTGGTACATAGCCTAGATTAAAATGCACTCCTTCTGCTAAGACATCGGTACTGATGACCACTTTTTTGCCCTCTGGGTTGAGAATTGTAGCATCGTCACCAACGGATAATTCCGTGCTAGGGTTTTTCAAACTAAATTTTTCGGTAAGGTGCTTTATCAAACCAAATTCCCCTAGTTTTGAAATTGGTGTAAGTTCCGTATTTTTATTTTCTAACATATTTTTCTCTTTTTAATTAATGATTTTTCCAAATTATCTCAACTTAATACTCGTCCAGTTTTTCGGCTGGAAAACTTTTGGGTCTATATTCTCTGGTCGGAAAGGGAAGTTTTTCAGGCTATCCCGTGTGAGAACTAGGGTGTTTTCTGTTTTATGGTCGTTCAAAACTTGCAAAATATCATCAGGTGGCGTGGTAGATTTCCTTAGCATAGTATCAATCCAAACGCCTGTAACCTCAGCCGTGGCACAATGCGTACCATCACTTAAATAAAATCTGTGAAGGAACTGATAAATACCGCCATCTTCGGAAAACCCTTTGATTTCTAAACTTACATAAACCTCTTTTCCGTGGTAGATTTCATTAAAAAACGAATAACTTTCATTCAAAATTACAGGCCCTATTCCCCAGCGATTTAGGGCAGAAAGCCCCATTTTATGCTTGTCCATAAACGCCATACGCGTCTGGGCAGTGTATTGCATATAGGCAGAATTGGCAAGGTGTCGGTTAGCATCTATATCGCTCCATCTTACCTCAAATTTATGATAATAAACAGACATTTTTACATTATTTTCAGTCCCCAAAAGTAAGAATAATAGATGGTTTGAAAAAATTGTATTTTTGCAGACCAGAGTTTTATAAAATGGAAAAGAAGCAAATCATTATTGTTGGAGGTGGTGCGGCAGGTTTTTTCGCAGCAGCAAATCTAGATGAAACGAAATATAAAGTCCTTATTTTGGAGCAAAATACCGATGTTTTACAGAAGGTGAAAATCTCTGGTGGTGGGCGTTGCAATGTGTCTCACGCTTGTTTTGATGCTCGTGAATTAGCTAGGTTTTACCCTCGTGGGAATAGGGAGCTCATCAGTGTGTTTTCCAAGTTTCAGCCTGGTGATACGATGCAGTGGTTCGCCGACCGAAATATTTCGTTGAAGATAGAGCCAGACAACCGCGTATTCCCTGAATCCAACTCGTCCCAAACGATTATTGATGCCTTTTTGAATGAAGTTCGCCAAAAAGGTTTTGAAATAAAAACCAAAACAGGTGTGAAAGAAATAACACAAAAGGGCGATAAATACATCATAACGACGAACGAAGCGGAATTCGTGGCAGATTTTGTAATATTCAGTACTGGAAGTTCGCCGAAATCATTCAGGATTTTGGAGCATTTGGGACATAAAATCGTCTCGCCAGTGCCTTCACTTTTTACTTTTAATATAAAAGACGACCTTATTGATGGGCTTTCTGGAACGAGTTTTGAAACCGCCGAAATCCGTATTCCTAGCCTAAAAACCGAAGAAAGCGGTGCGATGCTCATCACACATTGGGGACTTTCTGGACCTGCCGTGCTTCGTTTATCGGCGTGGGAAGCAAGGCGATTGGCAGAGATGAAATACCAGTTTGAGATTATGGTCAATTTCCTTTCTATGAGCCTTACCGATGCGGAAGAATCTTTCATAGATTTCAAAAATAATCAGCCTAAAAAACAAATAGGGCAGGCTAAAATCTATAATATCACCAACCGATTTTGGAATAAAATTTTACAGATTTCAAGGGTAAATCCAGAGAAGCAAATTGCCAATATTTCTGCCCAAGAGATGAAAACCATCATCAAAAATCTCTGCGAAAAACTATTGAAAGTAATGGGGAAATCTACCTTTAAGGAAGAATTTGTAACGGCTGGTGGCGTGGATTTGAAGGAGATAAATTTCAAGAATATGGCTTCTAAAATACTTCCCAATTTCTACATCGCGGGGGAGGTTTTGGATATTGATGCCGTTACAGGAGGGTTCAATTTTCAAGCCTGTTGGAGCGAGGCGTGGCTCATTGCACAAGATTTGAACCAGAAATAAAGTAACCTCCGTAAAGCCTTTATTGATGGGGGATAAAAAACCTAATTAGGTCAATGGCAAAACCTAGCGTGGTTTGGAGTGAAACCTAACTAGGTTTGAGGTAAAACGAAGCTTGGTTTTTAGTAAAACAAAGGCAAGAATATTCTCCCGCCTGTTTTCATTCATCTACTGCCCAATCATCTTTTTAATGGTATTGAGTTTCATCAACGCCTCTATTGGGGTAAGGCTGTTGATGTCTATTTTTGTAAGTTCCTCGCGGATGTTTTCCAGTACTGGGTCGTCTAGTTGGAAGAACGAAAGCTGGAGACTATCCTGTGTAACTTTCTTTATTTTTTGCTTCGTTCCGCTTTGTTTTCGGCTGTCTTCTAGGGTTTTAAGAATTTCATTGGCTCGGCTGATGACTTTCGTAGGCATACCTGCCAATTTTGCCACATGGATACCGAAACTATGCTCGTTGCCCCCTGCGATTAGTTTTCGTAGGAAGACAATACTACCTTTATTCTCCTGAATGGAAACGCTGAAATTCTTTATTCGTTCAAAATTTTGGGTCATTTCGTTCAGCTCGTGGTAGTGGGTAGCGAATAGCGTTTTGGGTTGTGTAGGATGCTCGTGTAAATACTCGGCGATAGCCCAAGCGATAGAAACGCCATCATAAGTGGAAGTCCCACGCCCAATTTCGTCTAAAAGAATGAGGCTTCGCTCGGAGATATTATTTAGGATATTCGCTGCCTCGTTCATTTCCACCATAAAAGTAGATTCCCCAGCGGAGATATTATCGGTAGCCCCTACGCGTGTAAAAATCTTATCCAAAACGCCTATTTCTGCATATCTAGCAGGGACAAAACTACCAATCTGGGCTAAAAGACAAACGAGTGCAGTCTGACGAAGGATAGCCGATTTACCCGCCATATTCGGACCTGTAACCATTATGATTTGCTGGGTATTTCGGTCAAGGAAAATATCATTCGGTATGTATTTTTCGCCCAAAGGCAAGGAATTTTCTATGATTGGGTGGCGTGCCTCTTTCAAATCAATACCGAAGCCATCGTTGAGAATAGGTTTGGTATAATTGTCTGATACGGCAAGTTCGGAAAGCCCCAAAGCCACATCAAGCTGGGCAATAATGTTGGAATTTTCTTGGATTTGGTCTATGTAGGTCATTACATTATCGCAAGTGCGACGGTAGAGTTCTTGCTCCAAGATAGCGATGCGTTCTTCCGCTCCGAGGATTTGGTCTTCGTATTCTTTCAGTTCCTCGGTGATGTATCGCTCGGCACTTACCAGCGTTTGCTTTCGTACCCATTCGCTCGGCACTTTGTCTTTATGGGTGTTTCTTACCTCTATATAGTAGCCAAAAACATTATTGAAATCTATTTTCAGAGAGCCAATTCCAGTGCGTTCTATCTCTCTTTGGCACATTTCGTCAAGGAAATCTTTGCCCTTGTTTTTTAGGTTTCGTAGAGCATCTAGTTCCTCGGAAACACCTTCTTTGATGACATTTTCTTTGGCTAAATTCACTGGTAATTCCTCAAAGAGATAAGCATTGAGAAACTGAATAAGGTCGGATAAATCTATAATCGGATTGAGCCACGCCAAAACGCTGTGATGAGGTTTTAGTTTGGCTTTTATTTCTTGTATGTTCGTGAGGCTTTGTCGCAGATAGCCCAGTTCTTTTGGGTTAAGCTTCTCGGCGGCGAGTTTCCCCATTAGTCGTTCAAGGTCGGAGATAGATTTTAGAAGATTTTGGAGGTCAAATTTCAAATCATATTCCCTGTTGAAGTATTCCACTAAATCCAATCGCCTGTTGATTTCATTCACGGATTTTAATGGCAAAATGATTCTTCTGCGGAGCAAACGCCCACCCATAGGCGTAGTGGTGCGGTCTATGATGTCCAAAAGGCTTTTGCCCTCTTTACTAGAAGGGTAGATAATCTCCAAGTTGCGAAGCGTAAATTGGTCCATCATCAGAAAATCATATTGTGGAATACGCTGTATTTTGGTGATATGGGCGATTAAATCGTGGTGAGTGTCTTCCACCAAATAGGCAAAAACTGCCCCAGCAGCGGTAATCCCAAGTTCTAGTTCTTCCACACCGAAACCTTTTAGGGAATTGGTTTTGAAGTGGCTGGTGAGTTTTTCTAGTGCGTAATTGTATTGATACGCCCAGTCTTCCAGCTTGAAAGAATTTCTATTTTTCAGTTGTACGGGCAGTTCTTTCGTCCTTTGGAAAATAATTTCGCTTGGGTCAAAAGTATTGACAATGTGAAGAAGTTTCTCCAGATTGCCCTCCCCAATCATAAATTCCCCAGTGGAGACATCGATGAGTGCCAGTCCGTATTTTTCTTTTTCCTTGTGAATGGAAAGCAGGAAGTTGTTTTGTTTGGAGGTCAGCACCTGGTCGTTGAAGGTTACCCCTGGCGTTACGAGTTCGGTTACGCCTCGTTTTACAATGCCTTTTACCATTTTTGGGTCTTCTAGTTGCTCACAAATAGCCACCCGAAACCCTGCTCGTACCAATTTTGGAAGATAAGAATTTAATGAATGATGCGGAAACCCAGCCAACTCGGTATGAGAATCGCCATTATTTCGTTTCGTGAGGACAATCCCCAGCGTTTTAGACATTTTCACGGCATCTTCCCCAAAAGTTTCGTAGAAATCTCCTATACGGAAAAGCAGTAGAGCATCAGGATACCTTGCCTTGATGCCGTTATATTGAGCCATTAGCGGAGTTTCTTTTTTGGTTTTTGCCATCGTAAAATCTTTTATTAAAGGGCAAAAATACGAATAAACGATGAGGTTTCAAAAAGAGAAACGCTGAAAACTATCAAGACTATTACGAGTAAAATAATTGTTTCTTGTTTTTTTTAAGTGTAATTTTGTAATTGAATTTAAACATTAAAAAAATATTAGATGAATAAAAAATCCGTAGAACTCATCAATGAGTTAATTCAGCAAAGTGTTTCCATAAAAAAATATGCAGAACAACTACTTGAAAAAGAGATAAATATACTCACAGAAAGACCTTCCGCTACTTCGTGGAATGTATTAGAATGCTTGGAACATCTAAATCGCTATGGAAATTATTATTTACCAAAAATAAAAGAGAATTTAGAAAAAAGTTCAACCGCCGCCACTGAAAATTTTAGATCAAGTTGGCTTGGAAATTATTTTGCCAAAAGTATGCTTTCTGAAGATTCTAAAATGAAGACTTTCA
>JAUNHO010000037.1 GCA_030523905.1 Bergeyella zoohelcum | reverse complement strand
AGTAAAATAGAAATTATCTACTAAAAATATTGAATATTAGGAGTTTTTTATTATTTTTGGCGAAAATTTTAATTCTTCTAAAAAGTTTAACCAATGAAAAAAGCACTCATCGTAGTAGATGTACAAAATGATTTTTGTGAAGGTGGAGCCTTGGCAGTCCCTAATGCTAACGATATTATCCCATACATCAATAGTCTGATGGAAAATAATGACTATGACCAGATTGTCTTCACGCAAGATTGGCACCCAGAAAATCACAAAAGTTTTGCCTCCGCTAATGGAAAAAAAGTAGGCGAAACCATCTCCCTAAACGGAATACAGCAGTTTATGTGGCCAGACCATTGTGTGCAAGGAAGTTTTGGGGCAGAGTTTCATAAAAACCTTGATATTTCAAAGGCAACTCACTTTATACAAAAAGGAGAAAATATAGAAATTGATAGCTATAGTGCCTTCCAAGATAATAACCAATTAAAGAAAACAGGTCTAGAAGATTTCTTGAAATCACACGATATTCAGTTGGTAGAAATTGTTGGTCTGGCTCTAGATTATTGTGTGAAATACTCTTGTTTAGATGCCGCTAATACTGGATTTATCACCTGTCTGCATTTCCACGGAACGAAAGCCGTAAATGTACGACCAGAAAATGGAAGAGATACCATTTATCAGCTTTTAGAAAATGGCGTTACGATTTTAGGATAAGAAAAAAATCTGCAAGATATTTTTTGCAGATTTTTATTTTTTTAGGATTAAAGCATTTTGAGATTATTGACCTCTAATTCGGTTAAAATTCTCCAATGTCCGCGTTTTATATTTTTCTTCGTAAGTCCTGCAAACATCACTCTATCAAGGGCTTCCACCTCGTATCCCATTTTCTGGAAAATACGCCTAATCACCCTATTCCACCCAATATGGATTTCAATTCCAATTTCATTTTTTGGTTTGCCTTCTATGAAAGAGATGCTATCCACCACAGCCACACCCTCTTCCAGACGAACGCCTTCGGCAATGGTTCTCAAATCTTCTCCTGATAATTTTCTATCCAAAACCACATGATAAATTTTCTTCATATTGAACGATGGGTGCGTCAGTTTTTTCGTGAGATGACCATCATTTGTCAGGAGAATAACCCCAGTAGTAGAGCGATCTAGCCTACCAACAGGAAACAATCTATACGGCGAGGCATTGGCAACCAAATCCATCACGGTCTTTCTGGCTTTCTCGTCTTTGGTCGTGGAAATATAGCCTTTTGGTTTGTTAAGTAGCACATACACAGGCTTTTCTGGTGTAATTCCCTGCCCATCAAAAGAAACTCTATCGGTCTTTTGTACTTGGTAACCCATCTCTGTTACCACTTTTCCATTCACCTCTACCAAACCTTGTTTTATCAAATCATCGGCCTCTCTCCTACTGCAAATCCCCGAATTGGCAAGGTATTTATTCAGACGAATGGTATCTTTATGTATATCTTTTTCTATTTTTTTAAGGCGTCTCTGCTGAACGAACTGCTTATTTCTATCCTCATCTGTATCTTTGGAATAGTATTTTTTACCACCAAATTTTCTATCTCCTTTCACATATTTTTCTCTGGTGTCAAAATTTTTTCCACCGCGTGAAGAAGCGTTTCCAAATTTAGAATTTTTATTTCTTGATGGTCTATTAGAGCCGTATTCTCTACTCATTTTTTACAAAATTTTTGCAAAGATAAGGTATTTCAATTGAAGTAAAAACTTTGAAACTGATTTACAAAAAATTATCCCAAAAATCAATAAAGATAATTGAGATAATTAATGATTGTATTCAACCTTTTTCAATAATTGGTAACTCTACGCCCAGTTTATACACCTTGTAATATTGTGCAATATGATATTTTTTAATTTCATCAAATTTTTGTTTCAAATTGATACTTGTTTCTCCACCTCCAATTTTTGGGTAAATAATCAGGCAATCGATGTGTTTATCATCATTAAAGCCTACTTTTTCGCGAACTTTTTTTAGGCGTGCGTAACCCGAAACTTGCCGAATATCCTCGTGAATATGTCCGCTATCATATTTAAGTTTGTATTTCGTATCTATAATCAGAGAATTTTCGCCATCGGAAATCAGAAAATCCAAACTATTGCCGTGCGTAGTGAATTAATATTAGATATACTATTTTTATATTTTTTAATCATATTTATAAGGTTTAAGGACGAACCGAAATTCGCCCTTTATAATTAAACCATTCCCACAAACAACACCTCGCCTTGTTTTTCAACTTTTACGATGTTGTTTTTGGTAAGATTTTTAATCGCTTTGTCCCATTTTTTGCCCGAAAGTGAAGATTTTTCTTTTACTTCACTTAAAATCATCGCTTCGCCTTGCTTCAAAATATCTAAAATGATTTTTTCGTCATCATTTGGAACAAAATCTGCCTGTGCGGCTTTCGCCTCTGGCTTCATCTGAGGGAAGAATAAAACTTCCTGAATGCTTGGGTTGTTGGTTAAAAACATTATGAGCCTATCCATTCCGATTCCTAAGCCCGAAGTTGGTGGCATTCCATATTCCAAAGCACGCAAGAAATCTTGGTCAATAAACATCGCCTCGTCATCGCCTCTGTCGGCAAGAGCCATCTGAACCTCAAAGCGTTCGCGTTGGTCAATCGGGTCGTTTAGTTCGGAGTAGGCATTGGCAATTTCCTTTCCGCAGACCATAAGTTCAAAGCGTTCGGTTAAATTTGGGTCGTGGCGATGCTCTTTGGTAAGTGGTGACATTTCTTTCGGATAATCGGTGATGAAAGTCGGCTGAATAAAGTTGCCCTCACACTTTTCGCCAAAAATTTCGTCAATGAGTTTGCCTTTGCCCATCGTTTCATTCACTTCAATTCCGATAGATTTTGCAAACTCGCGGAGTTCATTTTCCGTTTTATTGGTTATGTCAAAACCTGTAAATTCTTTAATGGCATCGGTCATTGTGATGCGTTTGTATGGGGCTTTGAAATCAACTTCGTGTTGTCCGAATTTAGCTTTCGTTGTTCCATTTACGGCGATGGCACAATGCTCCAAAAGTCGCTCGGTGAAATCCATCATCCAGTTGTAATCCTTGTAGGCAACATAGATTTCCATAGCGGTAAATTCTGGGTTGTGGGTTCTGTCCATTCCTTCGTTACGGAAGTTTTTTGAAAACTCATAAACGCCGTCAAATCCGCCTACAATCAATCTTTTAAGGTAAAGTTCGTTGGCAATTCTCATATAAAGCGGAATGTCCAAAGCGTTGTGATGCGTGATGAACGGACGAGCCGAAGCACCGCCCGGAATGGACTGCAACACAGGAGTTTCAACCTCCATATAACCTGCATCATTAAAAAATTGACGCATTGCATTGAAGAGTTTTGTGCGTTTTATGAAAACTTCTTTCACCTGCGGATTTACAACCAAATCCACATAACGCATACGGTAGCGGAGTTCTGGGTCGGTAAAGGCATCGTAAATATTGCCGTCAGCATCAACCTTTGGAAGTGGAAGCGGACGAAGCACTTTGCTAAGTAGTTTGAAATTTTTAACCGCAATAGTTTTTTCGCCCACTTGCGTTAAAAAAAGTTCGCCTTCAACGCCGATAAAATCGCCTAAATCAAGAAGTTTTTTGAAAACTTCGTTGTAAAGAGTTTTGTCTTCGCCTTTGCAGATTTCGTCTCTGTTGAAGTAAAGTTGAATACGCCCAGCGGAGTCTTGCAATTCGGCAAAACTGGCTTTCCCTTGAATGCGAACGGACATAAGCCGCCCAGCCACGATGACTTTTTTGCCTTCTTCAAACGAATTTTTAGCCTCTTGCGAGGTGTGCGTTACGGGGTACAAATCCGCAGGATACGGATTAATGCCCATTTCTTTTAATTTTTCTAACTTCTCCCTACGGATTATTTCTTGTTCTGAAAGTTGCATATTTTTTATGTTTTATATTTTTTGAATTATTGAATGATTTTCTAAAATATTAAATATTTTTTCCAAATAATTTCCATCAAAATGTTGAGAAACTTCTACTAACTCTATTCCTGCATTTTGGCAAGCGATTCTTTTTCTTCTATCTCTTTCTAAAAAATCATTATTAAAATGCCCACTTCCTTGGTATTCCACAACAATACAAGGGTAGCCATTATTATCTATAATTAATAAATCAGCCCTTAAATATTTTATGTTGGTATCTGCATTTTGTATAACCGCACCTAACACAACTTGCGGAAAAACTCTAAATTTAGAATTATTTTTAGCATTTATTTTATTTAATATATTTTCTATTTCACAAAATAATTTAAATTCAGGTTTATTCATCAATCTTGATTTTTTATACCTTGTGTTTGAAATAGAAATAATTTTTTGAGTTTTATCATCTACTTTTTGCTGAAAAATTTCTCTACTTTTATAACTTATTTTTTCATCATTAGCATTAGTTTTTCTTACAATAATATATACAATAAATATTATAATTATCCCCAATAGTAAATATTCCATAAGTTTTATTATTTTTTTTCAATTATCATATTAAAGAACAATCCTGTGTGTCGTCCTCGTTTTTTGAGTTTGAATTGATACTTCTTTTCACCAAAATTCGCTCAATGGTAAAGGCGGAAATCAATCTTCCTCCTTACTTCCTTACTCTCACCGCTACATTTACGCTTTCAATCACTTGCGAGGTCTCATCAGCAAAGGTTTTGTATTTTTCGGCTTGAACTATTTTCATTGCCACCAAATACGGAACAATTTTTTTGTTAATGAGTTCCAAAACAGGCTTTCTTAAGCTCGATGCACTTTCCGCATTCTCTTGCAAAGACAAGGCTTGGTCGTACGCTTTGCGAACTTCGGCAAAGTGAGTTTGGCTGGTTTTCAGTTCGGCAATGGCTTCTGTCATCCCAGAAAGTGCCGTGATAGACGGCTGTAAATCACTCGCTTCAAACTCCGTCAAAAGCGAATTTATAAGGTTTGACTCGTTGGAATAACTCTCGGAAGTGATTTTCACTCCGTACTTTTCAAACACTTCCCAAAGTTTTTTGGCGTGGGCTTTTAGCGTTTCCACAGGGATTTCAACATAGCCTTTCAACAGGCGGTCAATTACGCGAATGGCTTGGTCTCGCTTGGCATCGGCATCTTCCAAAGATGAAGTTACGCTACTTTTTTTCACCGCCAAAGTAAGAGCCGTGCCTTTTTGTTCCAACTCCAAAAACATTGCCTTTAAGTTAGCGTCATCTTGCAGTGTTGATGCCGTTTTGTAAAGGCTTACCAATCGCTCGGCTACATCGCCGATTTCGGTAACTCTTGATATTGTCAATAACTTTTTCATATTACTTTATTTTCTATTGTTAAATATTATTTTTTATGTTTTCCTGCTTCCACTATTTAGTGAAAGCCCCACTTTTTATATTTTCTTACTTCCACTAAATAGTGAAAGGTTACTTTTATTCATTTTCTTGTTTTCACTAAATAATGAAAGGTTGCTTTTGTTCATTTTCTTACTTCCACTAAATAGTAAAAGGCTGATTTTTTAATCTTGCAAAAATAGGTATTTTCAAGGAAAGAACTAAAAAAATACTTGCTAATATCAAAAACATTTATAGATTTGTGGTGCTAAAAAAACGCCTATTTTTAGGTATATTTCGCTAAAAAATCAATGAATGAAAACACTTATTTTTGATAATTACGATAGTTTTACTTACAATCTCGTGCAGATGATTGAGCAGATTCTGGGCAAGGAGGTAGATGTATTTCGCAATGATGAAATCCCTCTGGAAGACATTGCTAGGTATGATAAAATTGTGCTTTCACCAGGGCCGGGGATACCTTCCGAGACGGGGATTTTACTAGATGTTATCAAAAAATACGCTCCTACCAAATCCATATTTGGGGTATGTTTGGGGCAACAGGCTATTGCGGAATCCTTTGGGGGTAGCCTCATCAATCTATCGGAAATTTATCACGGTGTGGCGGTATCTTCCTACCAAATCAAGGAGCATAAAATTTTCAAAAATCTTCCTCGTACTTTGGAAGTGGGGCGGTATCATTCTTGGGCGGTAAGCCGTGAAAATCTTCCTGCCGAGCTGGAAATCACCTCCGAGGATAGCAACGGCATTATAATGAGCCTAAAACACAAAACCTACGACATACACGCCGTGCAGTACCACCCAGAAAGTATTTTAACCCCAATGGGAAAACAGATTTTGGAGAATTTTTTTGATTAATTTTCCATCTAAAAGTACCTTTTAATTACATCAATTTTTGTATTTTTGGGACTTAAAAATATTTCAATGAACGCACTACAAAATAAAACCATCATTTTCCGAGATTTAGGGCAAATGGACTATCTTCCAGCCTTTGATTATCAGGAAAATCTGATGAAATCCATTATAGAAATAAAGCAAAATAATAGGGATTTACCTGCTGAAAATCAGATAGAAACACCGAATTATCTCCTACTTGTAGAGCATCCTAATGTCTATACACTGGGGAAATCTGGCGATGAACAGAATATGCTCATCAATGAGGATAAACTGAGGGAAATCAATGCGACTTATGTGAAGACCAACCGCGGTGGCGACATTACTTTCCACGGATTTGGGCAGATTGTGGGCTATCCTATTTTGGATTTGGACAATTTCAAGACCGATTTGCATCTCTATATGAGAAACTTGGAGGAAGTCATCATCAGAACCATTGCAGAATACGGGCTAAAGGGCGAAAGAAGTAAGGGGGAAACAGGCGTTTGGCTAGATGTGGGAAAACCTTATGCTAGGAAAATCTGTGCAATGGGCGTGAAAACTTCTCGCTGGGTTACAATGCACGGCTTCGCTCTGAATATCAATACCGATTTGAAATATTTTGATTACATCGTGCCTTGTGGAATAAAGGATAAAGCCGTGGCTTCACTTAAAAATGAATTGGAAAGAGAGGTTTCGGCAGAAGAAATCATAAAAATAAAAGAAAACCTCAAAAAACATTTCGCTGAAGTATTTGAAGGAAATCTGGTTTAATTTTAACACATTAATAACTAATACAATAAAAATATAATGAAAGTATCAAAATTAGCAACTAATCTTATAGGTTCTGAAATTGTAAAAATAGGCAATGAAGTCAATGATTTGAAAGCACAAGGGCAAGAAATTGCCAATCTCACAATCGGAGATTTGGACTCTAATATCTACCCTATACCGCAAGATATGAAAAAAGGCATACAAGTTGCCTATGAAAATAACCTGACCAACTACCCTCCTGCTAATGGGCTTCTAGGACTAAGACAAGCCGTTTCTGATGACCTTAAAAACAGATGGAATTTAGACTATTCCGCTGATGATATTTTGGTGGCAGGTGGCTCTCGTCCGCTGATTTACTCCGTATTCAAAACCATTGTAGATGAGGGAGATAAGGTGGTTTATCCTATCCCTTCGTGGAATAATAACCATTATTCATATCTCACTTCTGCTAATAGCGTAGAGGTGGAAACCTTGCCAGAAAACAATTTTCTACCGACAGCCGAAGAACTAAAAGCACACTTGGCGGGGGCTGTACTTTTGGCTCTTTGCTCCCCTTTGAACCCTACTGGTACTATGTTTTCAAAGGAGCAACTGACGGAAATTTGTCAATTAATCTTAGAAGAAAATGCCAAAAGAAGTGCCGATGAAAAACCTCTGTATCTAATGTACGACCAAATCTACGCAATGCTAACTTTTGGCGAAGAAGAACACTATAATCCCGTAACGCTTTTCCCTGAAATGCAAAAATATACGATATTTATAGATGGCTCTTCTAAATGTTTTGCGGCTACGGGAGTGCGTGTAGGCTGGGGTTTTGGACCAAAAAATATTATTGATAAAATGAAAGCCTTGCTTACCCATATTGGGGCTTGGGCTCCGAAACCAGAACAAAAAGCAGTGGGCGATTTCTTGACAAAAACCGACAAAGTAGATGCCTTTGTAGATAATTTCAAGGGGAAAATCTCCGAGAGTCTAAAAACGCTTCATACAGGTATACAAGAAATGAAATCTGCTGACTATAAGGTAGATAGCATACCGCCAATGGGGGCTTTGTATCTTACCATTAAACTAGATTACTTTGGGAAAACCACACCTAGCGGAAAAACCATAAATGACACCACGGATTTGGTATTTTACCTTATTCAGAATGCGGGAATTGCCCTTGTGCCATTCTCTGCCTTCGGGAATAGTAGAACGATGCCTTGGTTCCGAGCGTCTGTGGGAGGGCTTTCACTATCCGAAATCCAAAATCTTTTCCCTCGTCTGAAAACAGCACTAGACCAACTGAAATAAAACAAAAGCAATCTCAAAAAAAG
>JAUNHO010000036.1 GCA_030523905.1 Bergeyella zoohelcum | reverse complement strand
GAAACAGGTCAAATTCCAAAAATTCCACGGCATTGTCTATATAAAAGCGGAGTTTTTGAAAATTGGCGGTGATGACATAGCGGCAAGTGGGGTGATTGTTTTTATAGCCAAAGGCTTGGGTCTCTATGCTGGATAGGTCGGTGGTGTCCATACCCTTTAACTCAATCACGGCAAGGGCTTTGTCGTCTCGCAAAATTGCCCCATCGCATTTTTTGCTGCCTTTTAGGTTTTTGAGTTCGGTGGTCAGATTAAAACCTGTGGCTGGGTTTAGGGTGTAGCCTAAAATATTCACGAACAAATCACGCAAAAAGCCTTCTTGGTATTGTTCTTCTTTGCTGTGGCGGATGTTTGCCTGAATGTCGCTGTTGTGGAAATGGGCGGTGAAGTGTTGGTATTTCTCTGAAAAGATTTCAGAGTCTATGGTTTTGATGTATTTATTAATGATATTTTTTTGAAACATAGTTTTTAGGATTAGAATGGCGTAAAGGTAGTGTTTTTTAGGGATTTGATATTGTGTATTTAGAACATTGTTTTCCTAAAATAAGCGTTAGCGTCTTTGTTTCGCTTAAAAATTTTGAAACTTTTGTTTATCCTTGCGTTATTTTTTTCAACGCAAAGAGAAACAACGAACCCCCTGAATAAATTATCCAGTAATTTAAGATAGACAAAGCCACTTCGTTTATTTTAGAAATACAACTATCCGAACAAAATGCACAATTTTTTTTTGTTTTATTAAGAAGATTTTAGTTCGTTTAGCATTATTTCTCTGGCGTTTAGTTTCATTGTTTGGAAGTCATCGGTTGGGGGTAGAATATCGCAGAGTACCACGCGAACCTTACCAGGATAGCCCTCGCCGTGATTGAACGGAAACATCTCCTTCAAGCCAATGAAAGTATAGACCGCAATGGGAAAATGATGCTGTACAGAGAGCTTGAACGCCCCATCTTTGAAGTCATCAAGAATAATGGAGGTGTCATCTGGCACGCCACCCTCTGGGAAAATCACAATGTTTTGCCCTTGCTTCATCTTCTCTGCCGATTGGGTATAGACTGCCGCCCTGCTTTTAGGGTCTTTCCTATCTACCAAGATGCAAATTCGTTTATAGATAATACTGAAAATAGGGATTTTGCCCAGCTCTGCCTTTCCCACAAAACAAATAGGATGGCGTGAGTGGAGAATGCACATCAGCATAATGTCTATAACGGAAGTATGGTTGGCAATCAGGATATACTGCTGGTTTTCGGAGAGTTTTTCAGTGGTTTTTCTCTCCAAAGAATATCGGAATCCCATTCCGTAAAACAAAACAAAACACCATAGCCTAATGAAAAAATAAGCATAAGGGAAATGCTTTGGGCGGATAGAAAAAAGCACCACAGGAATACCGAAAATAATGGTGGAAAAACTGGCTAAAACTAAAAACCAAGCTCTCCAAATGTAGTTGAGTATTGTTTTCATTTTTTTGTTTTGGTTGGTTGGGGATTGGGGATTAGTTTATTGGGGCTTAGCATTTAGCGTTTGGTTTATTAGCGTTTGGAGGTTAGGGGTTGGTTTATTGGGGCATAGGGCATAGAATTAATTACCAATTCTCCAAAAACTAATCTCTAATCCCTAGAAACTATGCCCTAATTAACTAATCCCTAACCAACTAATTACTAAACACCAATTTTTTTTTCACAATATAACTAAGAATAGAGACCAATACAATGGCGGAAATCTTGCTGAGCATCTCGGCACTTAATACGAAAAAGCCAAAATCAAAATAATCATCAAGATAAATATCCACATAAAAAACCTGAAAAAATAGAAGGCTCAGAAGCGTAGAAAACCCAGAAACTCCCACGAAATAGGCAAACTCCCTGCGTCTGGAATGTTTCCCTCTTTGAAACACAAACCAAATGCTGAAAAAATAATTAGAAATAATTCCACAGCTGGTAGAAAGTACATTACTCATCGGGAAACGCAGACCATACAGGTAGTTTTCCCAGCTCAGTATTTTCGGTAGAGTTATACTCAGTATTTTGAAACTTCCTACCTCTATCACAGCACTCATTGCCCCTGCAATGATGAAGAATAAAATCTGTTTTTGTTTCAGTAAAAGTGCTTTCATAGAGTAAATATCTCGCAAATTTAGTGTAAATCGTAAAATCTTTCAAATTTATTTCAAAATTTTCGCAATATATTTTATAATTTCGCAGATTAATTTTTCATTCGTATGATTGCAATAGTTGATGGCGGTTCTACAAAGTGCGATTGGGTACTCCTTGATAACCAAGGGGAAATGAAAACGAGGATACAGACAATGGGGCTGAACCCGAATATTGTGCCAGTGGAGAAAATCCTTACAGAGGTACAAAATAATGAGCAACTATCGGTACTAAGATTCAATATAGAGCGGCTGTTTTTCTATGGGGCTGGCTGTGGTCTGGCAGAAAACCGAGAAAAGCTAAAAGACGCTCTGGTAAAGGTATTCCCAAATGCGGAAATAGTGGTGGAGAGTGATTTATCGGCGGCGGCTTATGCGGCGTATCAGGGCAATCCTGCCATTATTTGTATCTTGGGGACAGGCTCCAATTCTTGCTATTTTGATGGTGAGACAATTCAGCGGAAACTTCCCTCGCTGGGCTTCCTCATCGGTGATGAAGGCAGTGGCTGTGCCTTGGGGAAATTGCTTTTGAAGAATTATTTTATGAAGAAAATGCCTAGCGAACTTGCCCTTGAATTTGAGCAAGAATATCCGCTTGATATAGCCGAGGTCATCAGGAATATGTATCATAATCCTCGTGCGAATGCTTATTTGGCAGATTTTAGCAAATTCATTGTCAAACGAAAACAGCATCCTTACTTGCAAAATTTGGTCTATCAAGAACTGAAAAACTATATGGAATATCAGGTGGTGCCATACGAAGAAAGTAAAACGAGTGAGATTAATTTCATAGGCTCCATTGCGTATTATTATCAGGATATTCTCCGTGCTGTTGCTTCGGATATGAACTTGAAAATCGGTAAAATAGTACAAAAACCAATAGAAAATTTAGTAGATTATCACAAAAAATACATAATATTCAAGGATTAAAAAAGGGAATTATTAATAATGAAAAAGACTATTCCCTAATGACTAATCCCTAACCTTATAAAAAGAAAAAAATATGTCTAACAGAATGCATAGAGACGAAAAAAACTTCAATCAGGCGGCATTGGATTACCACAAAGCAGAGCCAAAAGGAAAAATAGAGGTCATACCCTCCAAGCCTCACTCCTCGCAGAGAGATTTGAGTTTGGCGTATTCGCCTGGGGTGGCAGTACCTTGTTTAGAAATAGAGAAAAACCCAAAAACCGCCTATGACTACACAGGGAAAGGCAATCTGGTAGCTGTGATTTCCAACGGGACGGCAGTTTTAGGATTGGGCGATATAGGTGCCGAAGCCTCCAAACCTGTAATGGAAGGAAAAGGGCTTTTGTTTAAGATTTTTGCAGATATTAATGTATTTGATATTGAAATTAATGAAAAAGACCCAGATAAATTTATAGAAATCGTAAAAGGAATTGCCCCTACTTTCGGTGGGATTAATCTGGAAGACATCAAAGCACCAGAGGCATTCTACATAGAGCAACGCCTAAAAGAGGAACTAGACATTCCGCTAATGCACGATGACCAGCACGGAACGGCAATAATCTCCGCTGCAGCACTCATCAACGCCCTAGAATTGGCAGGGAAGAAAATAGAAGAAGTGAAACTAGTGGTGAATGGAGCAGGGGCGGCAGCGATTGCCTGTACCAAACTTTATATCGCTCTTGGGCTGAAAAAAGAAAATGTCTTAATGTGTGATAGCAAAGGCGTTATCAACCATAAAAGAGAAAACCTCACGCCTGAAAAAATAGACTTCATTGCCAATACCGAGATTTCAACTTTGGAAGATGCTTTGAAAGGTGCAGATGTTTTCGTGGGACTTTCCAAAGGGAATGTGATGACCCCAGAGATGCTACTTTCTATGGCAGAAAACCCTGTGGTATTTGGTCTTGCAAACCCTACACCAGAGATAGACTACAACCTAGCGATGGAGACCAGAAAAGATGTGATAATGGCAACTGGGCGAAGCGATTTCCCTAATCAGGTGAATAATGTTCTCGGTTTCCCTTATATATTCCGTGGGGCGTTAGATGTTCAGGCAACAGGTATCAATGAAGAAATGAAATTGGCAGCCGTTCACGCCATTGCTGATTTAGCGAAAGAGCCTGTACCAGAGATGGTTGTATTGGCTTATAACCTTAAAAGTTTGTCCTTTGGTAGAGACTATTTCATTCCAAAACCTTTTGATAATAGATTACTTACCAGAGTTTCTATCGCCGTAGCCAAAGCTGCTATGGAAAGCGGTGTGGCAGGGAAAAATATCACCGATTTTGAGGAATATGAAAACCATCTTTTGGATAGAATGGGACGCGATGAAAAACTCATCAGAATGATGCAAAACAGAGCCCGTTCTAATCCGAAACGCGTGGCTCTAGGTAATGCGGAGGAATACAATGTCCTCAAAGCAGCACAAATCCTTTACGAGGAAGGCATTGCCGAGCCAGTGCTATTGGGCGAGAAAAAATACATTAAGGAACAAATGGAGAAATTTGGGATTAACCTTGATGTGAAAATCATAGACCCAAATGATGATGACCAAGAGGAAAACCGCAGAAAATACCGCCAAACGCTTTGGAATCTCCGCAACCGAAAAGGTATCAACGAATATAAAGCCAAAAGATTCGTTCGCCAAAGAGATTATTTCGGACCACTGATGCTGAAACACGGCGATGTAGATGCTTTGGTAATGGGCTTTTCTAAAAATTATTCCTCCAACCTGAAACCCGTTTTAGAGGTCATAGAAAAAGAGGAAGGCGTGAGCAAAGTGGCTTCTATGATGATGATAATGTCGGATAAAAAACCGCTTTTCTTCGCGGATACTTCTATTAATGAAAATCCTACGGCGGAAGATTTGGTGAATATTGCTAAAATGGCAGAAATCACCGTGAAGACCTTTGCCATAGAGCCGAGAATTGCGATGCTAGCGTATGAAAATTTTTCTTCCATTACCGAAACTTCCAAAAAAGTAGCCAAGGCGGTGGAAATACTTCACGAAAAATATCCGAAAATGGTAGTAGATGGCGAGATACAGCCAGATTTCGCAATGAATGCCGACCACCTAGAAGACTATCCGTTCTCTAAACTCGGCAATACCCCAGCGAATGTTTTCGTTTTCCCAAGCTTGGAATCTGCAAACATTTCTTATAAAATCATCAGAGGAATGGGCGTAGCACAGACCATCGGACCAATCCTAATGGGACTGAAACAGCCTGTGCATATCCTACAAATGCGTTCTAGCGTAGATGAAATCGTCAATTTGGCTACCATCGCCGTGCTAGATGCCCAAAGAAGAGAAAGTTTAGAAAAGTAATGATATGAAATTCAGGGTGTTATTTTAATACCCTGTTTTTTTAATTTTTTTATCAAAATGAAGATATTAGTAGCAATAGTTTCGTCCATTCTCATTATTTCGTGTGGTGCAAAACCTAGTGCAAAGGTTTATAATAATCCTTCTTATGATACCGTACGCATTATGAAATCCATAGAGGTGGCAAAAGATAATAGCGTTCTTGTACTACTTAATGGTAAAACTAGCAGTATAGAAACCATTAATAAACTCAATAACAATGGTAAAATAAAGAGTATCAATGTGATAAGAGATGAAAACGAGATAGCAAAAAAGCACTCATCTTACGATAAAAATAAACATAAAGTTTTATTGGAGGTCTTTACAAAAAACTGATTTTTAGTGATTTATAAAAATTAAAAATGAATATCCTTAATCTCATCATAGAAGATAAAGAAAAAGTCCATTTGGAGGAAGTTTTCCTTAGCCAAGAAAATAAAACAAGGGTTTTACAGCTCATTAAGGAGCATCGGTTCGTACAGCCATTGCTAGAATATGGTTTGCCTGTGGATAATAAAATTCTATTGGCGGGTGCATCTGGTTGTGGAAAAACAATGTTAGCGAAAGCAATAGCTAATGCTCTGGGGAAGAAGATTTTAATACTTAATTTGAGTAATATTGTCAGTTCCAGAATAGGTGAAACATCGCAGAATATCAAGCAGTTGTTTGATAAAGCCCAGCGAGATAAGGCGGTTTTGTTTCTAGATGAATTTGACCAAGTGGGAAAAGCAAGAGGTAGTGATGACAAAGATGTGGGCGAAATGCGTAGGCTAGTGAATACCATTATCCAGCAGATAGACTATCTCCCAGCGGATACTCTACTGATTTGTGCCACCAATCATCCAGAGATTATAGATATGGCTCTAATGAGAAGATTTCAGCAGAAAATAGAATTTGAAATGCCAACCGATGAGGTTTTAGATAGATATTATGATGAGATTTTAATTCGTTTTCCGAATAATTTAACTAAAATTAATAGAAAATATTCCATATCGTTCGCCGAAGCCAAAGATTATGCTTATTCTTTCATTAAAGCAGAATTGATAAAACAATTGGAAAACACAGAGATTTAGCCCATTAGAAAAATTCAGTCAAAAAAATCATAAAATAATGAGTGATAGCCTATTACATAATTTAGAAATCATCAATAGCAGAATTGCAAAGGCTTGTTTGGAAGCAGGTCGCGACCGAGATGAGGTAAAACTACTTCTAGCCACCAAGACCATCACGCCTGAAAGGATAAAAATAGCCATTAATGCAGGTGAAACTTTAATTGCTGAAAATAAAGTACAGGAACTAAAAGACAAATACGAAGCCTTGAAAGATACACCGCACACCAATCATTTCATTGGGCATCTTCAAACCAATAAAATAAAAGACCTACTGAAATGCGATGTCGCTTGTTTGCAATCGGTAGACCGATGGGATTTGGCAGAAAAACTGCATAAGAAATTGGAGCAAGAGGGCAGAGAGATGGAGATTTTGGTGCAGGTCAATACCTCTAATGAGGAGAGTAAATTCGGTGCTACGCCAGAGGAAACAATAGATTTGGTGAAACGAATTGCCCAGCTTCCTACCTTGAAAATAAAAGGACTGATGACCATTGGGGTATTCTCTTCGGATACAGATGAGGTGAGGGCGTGTTTTAGGCTATTGAAACAGCTTCAACAAGACATTATTGCGGAAAATATCCCTAATGTGGAAATGAAAGAACTCTCGATGGGAATGAGTGGCGATTTGGAAATAGCGATAGAAGAAGGTGCTACGATTATTCGCGTTGGGACGGCTATTTTCGGCGAAAGAATCTATTCATAGAAAGAAAAAAGAGAAGCCTGTGATGTGCTTCTCTTCTTGTTTTTATTCATAATCTTTTACCAAACCTTTCACTATTTTTATTACATTTGGCATTGCTTTATTTGCGGCTTGTAGCACTTCCTCGTGCGACACGCTGAACGCTATTTCTGGGCCACCCACATCGGTAATAATGGAAATCCCAAAGCAGTTCATTCCCTGATGTTTCGCTACGATGACCTCTGGTACGGTACTCATTCCTACGGCATCGCCACCCATTGCACGCACCATTCCGTATTCTGCTGGGGTTTCAAAAGTAGGACCTTGAAGGGCAAGATACACCCCTTTATGGATACTAATGTTTTCCCTTTCGGCTACATTTTCGGCTATTTTTAGCATTTCTCGGTTATAAGGTTCGCTCATATCTACGAATCTTGGTCCAAATTCATCAAGGTTTGCCCCTCTCAATGGGTGCTCTGGTATCATATTAATATGGTCGTTGATGAGCATAATATCCGCCACACGGAAATTTGGATTAACGCCACCCGAAGCGTTAGAAACTATCAGATTTTTTATTCCTAAAAGATGAAAAACACGGAAAGGGAAAACCACGGTTTTTATGTCGTGACCTTCGTAATAATGGAATCTTCCGCTCATCATCAGGACTTTTTTGCCTTCTAAAAGCCCATAAATCAGTTTTCCGCCGTGTCCTACTACGGTAGTCTGTGGAAAATTCGGAATGTCCTCGTATTTCAAGATATGAATCGGTTCTACTTCGTTTTTCAAAGCCCCAAGCCCTGAACCTAAAACGATGGCAAAATCAGGCGTATCGTTGATGATATTCTTGATGAATGCTGCTGTTTCTTTAATTTTTGCTAACATAGTCGTTAATTATTTGGTTAAACAATTCTCTATTATCTATATTCACATTAATAGGCCAATAATACACCAGATGCTGGATTTTCGGGAAGGTTTTCAGCCTTACATAGTCTTTTTCTGTGGTCAGAATCAGTTTGTATTCGCCTAATTTTTTATATTCAGCGATGATGTTTTTCACA
>JAUNHO010000035.1:6890-8434 GCA_030523905.1 Bergeyella zoohelcum | reverse complement strand
ACCATTTTTAAGGATAGAATCTATTTCATTTGTACCGAAATAGTATCTTGTGAAAGCCCCCAAATCAATATTAGTATATGCTGAAGAGCCTGTTGGTTTTGTAACATTTATATTCACATTACCACCTACTGCCCAGTTATCTTTAATGAAATAACCTGCCTGTGGAGTAAGATTCAGTTCAAACCCGTTTGTGAATTTTGCATTTGCTACGCTACCTCCTATCATCCAGTTACCTTCCTGAATCTGAGCGTTTGACAATCCGAAAAGTGCAAAAGCACCCGCTAACAATAATTTTTTCATACGAATAAAAATTTATTAATTATTTTGCAAAGATATGAAAAAATATTTAATCTTCCAAAAATAGAGTACTTTTCAGCTAATCTTTATCTTTATTTCAAGCATAAATTTAATTATTCTAAATTTTTATTTTTCATCAAATCCATTCATTTGAAATAAAAATTATACCTTTGAAATCAGATTTAATTTTTTTGATATGAAACTAATCAAAATACCTTTATTGGTTTTGGGAACTTTATCTGCTACTTCCTGCGTGGTAGCCGTAGGAAACTCTTCTCAAAAACCTGCCGTAGAGACTACAATCAGCATAATGGAAAGTTTCGGAAGCCCTACCGATGTAAAAGTAGAAGAAGGTGCTTTCCCTATCGTTCCGTTGGCGTATGATTATGGTGCATTGGAAGGTAATATAGACACAAAGACGATGTATATCCATTTTTCAAAGCATTATGTGGGCTATCTCAACAATCTAAATAAAGCGGTAAAAGACCAGCCACAGGCAAAAATGAGCATAGAAAATCTACTGAAAAATTTGGATTTGAATGATAAAACACTTCGCAATAATGCAGGTGGATACTATAATCATAACCTTTATTTTTCGGTAATGTCCCCAAAAGGAGGTGGGCAACCCACAGGAGAATTGCTAAACGCAATCAATAAAAATTTTGGCTCTTTTGAAGCGTTCAAAGAAATATTTTCAAATGCGAGTGCCAAGCAATTTGGCTCTGGATGGGCGTGGCTAGTGGTAGATAATAACGGAAATCTAAAAGTAGGAACTACCGCCAACCAAGACAATCCTCTGATGCCTAATATGGAAATTTCGGGTACGCCTATACTGGGAATAGATGTATGGGAACACGCCTATTATCTTCAATATCAAAATAAAAGAACGGACTACATCAGTAATTTTTGGAATGTGATTAACTGGGATAAAGTAGCCGAATATTATTCAAAAGCAAAAAAATAAACATAAAAAAAGCGTTGAGAAAATTTCCTCAACGCTTTTTATATTATTGATTTCCTCTTATTACTTTGAAAACCAATTTCTTACCATTCGGTTTTTTCCAAATATCATAGACTCCGTCGGTTTGCATTTCGGAAGTTCTATGATAATTACCAAGATTTTCCCCTAAAATTTGGGAAATAATGTATTCATCGGCTATATCGGTAACTACAAAGGCTTTTTCTTCGGTTTTGCCATCTCCTGAACGGAAAATTATATCAACTAGTTTTCCGAATTGCATTGCACG
>JAUNHO010000035.1:6016-6880 GCA_030523905.1 Bergeyella zoohelcum | reverse complement strand
TGTTATTCTTATCGGCCGCTTCATATGCCTGTACCAATATCGCCAATACCTTCAGACTGGCTGGTTCTCGTCTTACCATTATTTCGCCTTTTTCTATGGCTTTCGGATATTCACCATTGCTAAAAAGGCTGTACAACTCGTTTTCATCATCAGAAAAAGGAGGTACATCATATGTAGAAAAAGATTTTCCGTAGTAGAGGTGATGAAGTTCCGTAGTGTCCATCATCGTAGGATTCCACGCAAATCTATACACCAGTTTTTCATAAAAATAAGGTGAATTTTTATCCGTTACGGCTTTTTCTATTTGTAGCAAATTGGGTTTTAATTGCTGGGAAAAACCAAACATAAAAACCAGTAAAGCCAATACCAATGCTATTTTTTTCATACTTCTATTTTTTGATGAGTTTTCATTCAACGCTTTCAGAATTTAGAAGTCCGAAAGCGTCAAATGAAGGCTTTTTTGGGGCTATTTTTTCAAATATAAATTGAAATAATCTGTGATTTTTTGCATCAAATGCACTCGGTCTTTGCCCATTACATTGTGTGCGTGTCCTGGATAAACGAAATAATCTAGCTGAACGCCTTTATCCACCGCCGATTTTAGAAAATCCACCGAATGCTGCCAAACCACCACATCGTCTTGTGTGCCGTGTATCATTAGGAGTTTGCCTTGTAGATTCTGCACTTTATCCAAAAGATTGGTATTTGCGTAGCCTTCTGGGTTGTTTTGTGGGGTATCCATATAGCGTTCGGTGTACATTATTTCATACATTTTCCAGTCAATTACAGGACCACCAGCTACACCTACTTTGAAGACATTAGGATATTTCAGCATAAGGCTTGTCGTCATAAAACCACCGAAGC
>JAUNHO010000035.1:0-6001 GCA_030523905.1 Bergeyella zoohelcum | reverse complement strand
ATTCTATCGGTATCTACGAAGGGTAAAGATTTCAAATATTCTACACCTTTCATTTGGTCTTTCATCTCTACATCGCCTAAATTTCGGAAGGTAGCTTGTTCAAATTTCAGTCCTCGGTTGCTAGAACCACGCCCGTCCATAGAGAAAACTACATAGCCATTTTGTGCCATATAATCATACCAAAGATTACCCGATGCAGGGAAGGAATTGGTAATCAGCTGGGCGTGTGGGCCTCCGTAGAGATAGACGATAACAGGGTATTTTTTACTTGTATCAAAATCGGTAGGCAAAATCAGTTTTCCATAAAGCGGCGTACCATCATCTGCTTTTAGAGTTATATTTTTCACCTCTGGCTGGGCATAGTCTTTCAATGGATTTTCTGCCGTCAGTAGGTTTTTAGTTTGTAATGTTTGAGTATTGATGAGATTCGCCACCCTTGGGGTTTCAGCATTGCTATATACATCATAAAGCCAGTTTCCATCTTTGCTCAATATACCATAATGCACCCCTTTCGCATTGTCTATACGCGTGATTTTTTTATTCTGCCAATTCACTTTATAAAGATGCTCTTCCAATGGGGTTTCTTTGGTAGAACTGAAATAAATCTCTTTTTTATCGGCATTGAATCCTAATAAATCATTCACCAGCCAGTCTCCGCTCGTGAGCTGTGCTACCAAACCTTTATTGATGTTATAAAGGAATAGATGGTTGTAGCCCGTTCTTTGACTTTGCCAAATGAAATCGGTATTAGAATTTGGGAGGAAAGTTACGGCGTGCTGTGGCTCTACATATTTATCGCTTTTTTCTTCAAATAAAGTCTTGATGAAACGCCCTGTTTCCGCATCATATTGATTAAATTTCATATGATTTTGGTCTCTATTCAGCACGGCGATGAAAATAAATTTAGAATCAGGACTCCACGAAACCGCCGTAAGATACTGCTCTTTATCGCCCTCTGTCTGTACAAAAATTGTTTTTTGTGTTCTAAAATCATACACCCCAAGCGTTACCTCGTGAGACTTTCTTCCCGCCATAGGATACTTGATGTTGGTATTTTTTGCAGGGGCAGAAGACCAATCTACGATGGGATAATCCTCCACCATTGTTTGGTTCATTCGGTAGAAAGCCACTTTATTTTTTGAAGGAGCAATGAAAATCCCTCCATTGATGCCAAATTCATTTCTGTGTACAGATTGCCCATTGATGATATTTTCATCAGTATCATTTGTAATCTGCTGGGTTTTACCATTTTCGTGATAAAAAAGATTATTTTTATCGGTAAAAACTGCTCCGTTTTTCTCTGCTATCAGATGAATATTTTCTGCATTTTTAGGAAGATTAAACCAAGATTTGATGTCCCAAAAATCAGATTTTTGCTCTACCTGATAAAACTCATTTCCATTCTTCCAGTAGATTTTATCCCCCTCAAAAGAGAAATAGGGCAGAGATTTTAGTTTGGTTTTTAGTTCAGGATTTAGACGGCTGAACGACACCAATGTATCCTGCTTCATCGTCTGTAAATTGGTTTTCAAATAGGCATTATTCACTCTTTGCAGGTATTCATTTTGCCCATTAGCCCAAGTAAATTGAGAGATGTTTTTAATCGCAAGATTGGAACGAAGCCCCATCACGGCATCATTCATCGTATATTTTTTATTTTGAGCAATAGCCAACTGCCCCATAACCAGTAAGGCTAAACTAGTTTTTAGTATTTTCATTTCTTTAATTTTAATAGTTCCAAAATTAAACTTTTTTCGCGAAAAAATCATATATAAGGCGTATTTTTTACAAATTCTCCCTGAAATTTAGACCATTGAAAGAAGTAGGCTAATGCCCCAAAATAAAAAATTCCTTATTTTTGCCGTCATTAAATTTACAATTCATAAAAATGTTATCAGTTCAGGGATTAGGGTTGCATCATTCGGGGAATTATCTGTTCCGAGATGTGAATTTCACCATCAAAAAAGAAGATAAAATCGGTTTAGTAGGGAAAAACGGAGCAGGAAAATCTACACTTCTCAAAATGCTTTCAGGGGAAATTAATTTCTTTGAGGGAAATGTAGTGCCAGAGGGTAATATCACCATTGGTTTTTTGAAGCAAGACCTTGATTTTGTGAAAGGCAGAACCGTTTGGAACGAAACGATGCAGGCCTTTGAGCAAATTAATCTTTGGAAAAATGAACTGGAAGAGGTTAATCATCAACTCGCTACCAGAACCGATTATGAAAGCGATGAATATCATCATCTTATCCACCGAATGACGGAACTGAACGACCTTCTCCATCATCACGATGCCTATAATTTGGAAGGCGATATGGAGAAAGTTTTGCTCGGTCTCGGTTTCAAGGCAGATGATTTTAATAAAATCACCGATGAATTTTCGGGCGGTTGGCGTATGCGTATTGAATTGGCGAAATTGCTTCTTCAAAAAAATGATTTGATGCTTCTCGATGAGCCTACCAACCATTTGGATATGGAATCCATCATTTGGCTGGAAAATTTCTTGAAAGATTACCCTGGTGCGATTGTCCTTGTGAGCCACGATAAACAGTTTATGACTTCCGTGTGCAACCGAACTTTTGATATTAATAATAAAAAGATTGATGATTACAAAGCGAACTATTCTAAATATTTGATTTTAAGAGCTGAACGCCGTGAAAAACTGGAACAAGCGAAGAAAAATCAAGATGCGGAAATCAAACAGATGGAGGATAACATCAACCGTTTCCGTGCTTCTGCTACCAAGGCTTCGTTTGCGCAATCCCTCATCAAAAAATTGGAAAAAATTGAAAGAATTGAGATTGATAACGAGGATGTTTCCAAATTTAATATTCGTTTTCAGCAGAGCATCGTTCCAGGGAAAGTGATTTTTGAAGCCGAGAATCTTGGAAAATCTTACGGAGACAAGCAAGTTTTTGATAAGGTAGATTTCTTCGTTCAAAGAGGAGAAAAAATCGCACTTTTGGGACAAAACGGACAAGGGAAAACCACTTTGGCAAAGATTTTAGCAGGGGAAATTAAAGATTATTCAGGAAGTTGGACGCTTGGGCATAATGTGAATATCGGATATTTTGCTCAAAATCAAGAGGAAGTTCTCAACCCTGATAAAACCGTGCTTCAAGAGGCAGAAGATGCCGCTACGGAGGAAACCCGACCGCGTGTGAGAGACCTTTTGGGAAGTTTCCTTTTCCAAGGAGATGCTGTAACGAAGAAAACTCGTGTGCTATCGGGTGGAGAGCGTAATAGATTGGCTTTGTGTAAGTTGCTTCTTCGTCCGTTCAATACTTTGATAATGGACGAACCTACCAACCACTTGGATATTCAGTCTAAGGAGATTATCAAACTGGCATTGAAGAATTATGATGGAACACTCATCGTTATTTCCCACGATAGAGAGTTTCTACAAGGGCTTTGCGATAAAATCTTTGAGTTCCGAGATGGTAAAATGAAAGAATTTCTAGGCAATATAGATGAATATTTGGAATACCGACAAAAGGAAAGCATCCGAGAAATCTCTGCCGAAAAAGCGAAATTGGATACGGGGAAGCAGGAGGTAAAAGGCGATAGGCAGAAAACGGAAAGCAAAGAGCCATCTACCGCTAATCAGCAACCAAAAAATATCAGTAAAGAACAGAAACAACTACAAAGCAAACTGAAAAAAGCAGAAGAAAAAATTGCAGAGTACGAAACGGAAATCGCTCAACTGGAAGAAATTTTCAGTAAAACCAATCCCACCGATGAAGAACTTTCCAAATACGAAAATCTAAAAAATGAATTGCAAGAAGTAATGCAAACTTGGGAAGAAATCGCAGAACAATTGGAATGATGCTATAGTCATTCCAATTTTAATTAAATGTTATTTTTTCAACAAAACGCTTGTTTATTTCAAATAAAATACTATATTTGTAGCATTAACTGATAAAAATATAGTATTATTATGAAAGCAATTATCACATCGCTATTATTGGTAGTGGGCTTTGTAAATGCCCAAACCTATCGTTTTTATTACGAAATGAACTTCAAAATAGATTCTTTGGCAGAAAAACACACCAAGGAACTTATGGTTTTAGATGTCAATAGCAAAGAAACCAAATTTTATGCAAATGACTTTATTTTTGTAGATTCCGCTTATATAGCTAATAAACAATATTTTTCTAAAGCTGAATTTAAGGATAGAATAAAACGAAAAACAGGCAGTTCGGAAAACATCAGATACATTGAAAAACCTCCTATGTATTATTCCATAAAATCCACTGATGATTTCAAATGGAAAATCCACCCAAAGACCACCAAAATAGGCAATTTTATGGTTCAGAGAGCCACTACTTCGTTCGGTGGTAGAGACTGGGAAGCGTGGTTTGCAAAGGATATTCCTTTCTCCGAAGGTCCGTATAAATTCCGTGGTTTGCCTGGGCTTATTCTTCAAATCAAGGATTCTAAAAATCATTACATCTTCAATTTTGTAGAAAGTAAAAATCTAAAAAAAGATTACGATACCACCCACTTTCTAGAAACGCTATACGGAGGACGAAAGCCATTGGAAATCAGTGAAAAACAATGGAAGAAACTACAACTAGAATACTTTCATAATCCTACCAAAGATATAGACCTAAATACTTTCAAAGTAATAGATAAAGATGGAAATCCTGTAAAATTAGATATAAAAAAACTTACCGAACGCTACCAAAAGCGTTTGCGAAAAAACAGCAATGTTTTAGAACTTGATAAAGCAGTACAATACCCTGAAAAATAGTGAGTTGTATTTTTTATTATCACTTTTTTGGTATAAGAACTATTATTTTCGTACCTTTGGAGATTAAATTTAGATAAGAAATAATATGGCTTCAGCAGATAAGAAAAAAATTGAACTGCCTAAAACAGCAGACGATAAAAAGAAAAGTCTTTCTTTGGTTCTAGAAAAACTAGATAAAGCCTACGGAAAAGGCACGGTGATGACCCTTGGTGATGATAATATAGATGATGATATAGAGGTCATTCCTTCGGGGTCTTTGGGCTTGGATATAGCCTTGGGCGTTGGTGGCTACCCAAGAGGGAGAATTGTAGAAATCTACGGCCCTGAATCTTCTGGTAAGACTACTCTCACGCTTCACGCTATTGCAGAAGCACAGAAACAAGGCGGGACTGCGGCGTTTATAGATGCTGAACACGCATTTGATAGACATTACGCTGCCAAACTGGGAATCAACCTAGATGAACTCATTATTTCCCAGCCAGATAATGGAGAACAGGCACTAGACATTGCAGATAATTTAATTCGCTCTGGTGCTGTGGATTTGGTTATTGTGGATTCCGTAGCGGCACTTACCCCAAAGGCAGAAATAGAAGGTGATATGGGAGATTCTAAAATGGGGCTTCACGCAAGGCTGATGTCTCAGGCTCTGCGAAAACTCACAGGGACTATCTCCAAAACTAAATGTACCGTGATTTTCATCAACCAGCTAAGAGATAAAATTGGGGTAACCTATGGTAGCCCAGAAACGACCACTGGAGGAAATGCCTTGAAGTTTTATGCTTCCATCAGATTGGATATTCGTAAGGCTGGTACGGCTATTAAACAAGGTGAGGAAGCCATTGGGACACCTGTAAAAGTAAAGGTAGTGAAGAATAAAGTCGCACCGCCGTTCAGACAGGCCGAATTTGATATAATGTACGGAGAGGGAGTTTCCAAAGTAGGAGAAATCCTAGATACCGCTTCGGATTTGGGCGTAGTGAAGAAAAGTGGCTCGTGGTACTCTTATGGAGAGACCAAACTAGGGCAAGGTAGAGATGCTGTGAAAGAACTTCTAAAAGACAACCCAGAGCTATCCGAAGAGCTAGAAATCAAAGTGAAAGAATTTCTTAAAGAAAATAAAAAATAAATCCTTCATACCTTCTAATTATACTATAAACGTTGCAGGGTGGTGTATAATTTTTATATTTCTATTACTATTATTGGGTAGATTTAATGTGTGGGAACCAGAATTGAAAATTCTAGGTTTAA
>JAUNHO010000034.1 GCA_030523905.1 Bergeyella zoohelcum | reverse complement strand
ACCTAAAAATATCTCAAACCGACCTAAACGCTTCTCAATTTAACCTAAACACATCTCAAAAGAACCTAATCGCTGGGGTATTTTACCTAAAAATATCTCAAAACTACCTAAATGCAGGGCTAGTTTGCCGTATCGGTTGGCTTTTCTCATCCAGATAATTTTAATGTTTTTTAATATGATTGAACAACAAAAAAGGCTTCGCCCCCACGAAAGGAACGAAACCCAATTTTTCTCTATTTGATACACCAAAAACAGCAGGACGGCAGTCTTTTACCCCCCCCCTAGATTTTTATTTGATATATGCAAATTTTTTGTCATTATTTTTTACTTTTTTTTATAAAATTTTGTGCCACAAATATATAAAAAAGGAATTAACCAGCAAACAAAAAATCTTAAATGACTTGGTTTGTAATACCTTTATCAAAAAAATGTATCTTCGTTAAAATTTTTCATTGTTTTTAATGTGTTTATTTTCAAAGCATTACAGGTAGTTTAGCAAACTAAAAATAGCCAACAAAAACCCAAAAATGGACAATCTCTTTTATACAAACAGATTTTATATTAACTTTGTGGCATTCGTGAAGAGCGTTTTTAATTAAAAATAAATATTTAATAATATGTCAAAAGCAATTTCTCAAGTTCCACTTGCAGTAAATGAGCCTGTAAGAAACTACGAACCAGGTTCTAATGAAGTAAAATCCCTAATCGCTACCTACAAAAAAATGTGGAGCGAAAAGGTAGAAATCCCTATGATAATCGGTGGGAAAGAAGTAAAAACAGACAGCCATATCACTATCACTTCGCCACAAGACCACCAGCATAATCTTGGTTTTTATCATAAAGGAGATATGAGCCATGTAGATGCAGCCATAGAATCTGCACTGGCGGCAAAAGCAAAATGGAATGCCCTAGGATGGGAGCAAAGAGCCTCTATTTTCCTGAAAGCGGCAGACCTTATCGCTGGGCCATATAGAGATAAAATCAATGCTGCTACAATGATTGCCCAGTCTAAAAATGTGCATCAGGCAGAGATTGATTCTGCGTGTGAGTTCATAGATTTCCTTAGATTTAATGTAGAGTTTATGACGGAGATGTACTCCGAGCAACCTGTGTCTGATAATGGTATTTGGAACCGCTCCGAATATCGTCCGTTAGAGGGTTTCTGCTTTGCCGTTACTCCGTTCAACTTCACGGCTATCTCTGGTAACCTACCTACTTGTATGGCGATGCTAGGCAATGTGGTGGTATGGAAGCCATCTGATAAGCAAATCTACTCTGCACAAGTCATTATGGAGGTTCTAAAAGAAGCAGGACTACCAGATGGCGTTATCAATATGATATTCACAGACGGAAAAGAAACGGCTGAAAAAGTACTTTCTCACCCAGATTTTGCGGGGCTTCACTTCACTGGTTCTACTTCGGTATTCCAAAATATGTGGAAACAAATCGGTGATAATATCCATAAATACAAATCTTACCCAAGAATCGTAGGAGAAACTGGTGGTAAAGACTTCGTGATGGTGCATCCATCGGCTAATGTAGAGGCAGTGGCTACGGCATTGGTGCGTGGTGCATTTGAGTATCAAGGTCAGAAATGTTCTGCTGCATCTAGAGCCTATGTTCCGAAATCCCTTTGGAATGATGTAAAAGCAGTAATGGAAAGCCAAATAAGTACCATCAAAATCGGTTCGCCAGAAGACCCTTCTAATTTCGTAAATGCCGTAATTGATAAAAACTCTTTTGACAAGTGCAAAGGCTATATAGAAAGAGCTAATAACTCTGCTGATGCAAAAGTTATCATCGGTGGGCAGTGTGATGATAGCAAAGGCTGGTTTGTAAATCCTACGGTGATAGAAACCACAAACCCTAAATATGAAAGTATCTGCGAGGAAATCTTTGGCCCAATTCTTACCATTTATGTATATGAAGATGAAAAATGGGAAGAAACCCTAAAATTGGTAGATGAAACCTCTCCATACTCCCTTACTGGCTCTATTTTCGCACAAGATAGATATGCGATAGATGAAGCATACAAGGCACTGGAAAATGCAGCTGGTAATTTCTATATCAACGATAAACCAACTGGTGCGGTGGTTGGTCAGCAGCCATTCGGTGGTTCAAGAGCCTCTGGAACGAATGATAAAGCAGGTTCTAAGATGAATCTTCTTCGTTGGGTATCCGTTCGCTCTATCAAAGAGACCTTCGTTTCTCCAAAAAATTACAAGTATCCTTATTTAGGTTAATTAAAAATTTCCGTAGATTTTTTCTACGGAATTTTTATTTTGGCTTGATTTTTGTATTATATATGGTGCTTTAATTTTTTTAAAAATAAATTTTATGAAAAAACTCATTCTGCCAATCTTGGCAACAGGTCTTATGCTTACAGCTTGTAAGAAGACAGAAGAAGTAAAAACAGAAGGTACTACTGAAACTACCGAAGTAGCAACAACAGACAGCCTACAAACTGCACAGACAGAGGCTGCTACACCTACGGCATTCGGTGGAACTTACAAAGGGACTACGCCTTGTGCAGATTGCCCAGGTATAGATGTAACTCTTACTCTAAACACTGATAATACCTTTACTTTAGAAGAAGTTTATCAAGGTGATAAAGGGACAACTCTAAAAACAGAAGGTACTCTTGAAGTAAAAGGCTCTTATGCTACTTTGAAAGAAAAAGATGCAAAAGACGGCATAAAACCAAGAGTAATCTTTGTAGAAGGTAATAATGTTTGGTTTGTAGATGCAGTAGATGCTACTGAAAAACAAGACACTTACAAATTGGTAAAACAATAATCTTTACAACAAAGTAATTGCTACAAAAACTGCTTCTTAAAAAAGGAGCAGTTTTTTAATTCCTAAAATAAAAATATCACCTACATAAAAATAGGTGATATTTTTTCTATTCTCTGAACAAAATCTATCTTTCCAACACTCTTTTCACGGCTTTTTTTACCGCTTCGGCGTCTATTTCGTATTTTTTCATCAGTTCCGCTGGTGTTGCTGACTCACCGAAGCTGTCATTTACCGCTACAAATTCCTGTGGAGTAGGTCTCTTTCTTGCCAAAAGTCCTGCTACAGATTCACCTAAACCACCAAGGTAATTATGCTCCTCTGCGGTAACTATTCTACCTGTTTTCTCCACAGATTTCAAGATGATTTCCTCATCTAGTGGCTTGATGGTATGAATATTTATCACCTCACAAGAGATACCTTCTTTCTCCAATTCATCTGCGGCTACAAGAGCTTCCCAAACCAAATGCCCAGTTGCCACTATCGTAACATCTTTTCCTTCTTGAAGCATAATTCCCTTTCCGATTTCAAAAGGCATATCTTCTGGAATGAATACTGGTACAGCTGGACGACCAAACCTAAGATAAACAGGACCCTCGTAGTCTGCAATGGCGATGGTAGCAGCCTTAGTTTGGTTATAATCACACGGATTGATAACCACCATTTCTGGAAGCATTTTCATCATTCCGATGTCTTCTAAAACTTGGTGAGTAGCCCCATCTTCCCCCAAAGTAAGCCCTGCGTGAGAAGCACATATTTTCACATTTTTACCTGAATAAGCAATGGATTGACGGATTTGGTCATACACTCTGGAAGTAGAAAAATTGGCAAATGTTCCTGTAAAAGGGATTTTTCCATTGATGGAAAGTCCTGCCGCTATGCCCATCATATTCGCCTCTGCAATCCCTACTTGTATGAATCTTTCAGGGGCTTTTTCTATGAATTTTTCCATTTTGAGAGAGCCAATAAGGTCTGCACAAAGAGCCACTACATTTGGGTTTTTATCTGCCAATTCTGCCAAACCAGCACCAAAACCACTTCTTGTATCTTTTTTTTCTGTATAAGTATATTTCATTTTTTTCTTTATTAAATTGATTTAGTAATCCGCTGGAATTTCTAGTTGAAGTTGTTCAAGGGCTTTTGCCAGTTGGTCATCATTCGGAGCTTTTCCGTGCCAAGCATGAGTTCCCATCATAAAATCTACGCCATTCCCCATTTCGGTATGCAGAATGATGGCGATTGGTTTTCCTCCACCTGTCAAAGATTTTGCTTTTTCTAAAATCGCAATCACGGCTTCTAAATCATTTCCGCTCTTTTCTTCCAAAACTTCCCAGCCGAAGGCTTTCAGTTTTGAGGCTAAATCTCCGAGACTCATCACATCTTCCACATCACCATCGATTTGTCTATTATTAAAATCTATGGTAGCAATGAGGTTATCCACCTTATTATGAGCCGCAAACATTAGGGCTTCCCATATCTGTCCCTCTTGCAACTCTCCATCGCCGTGAAGCGAGAAAACAAGGCTATTATCTCCGTCCATTTTCTTTGCCAAAGCCGCACCTATCGCCACAGAAAGACCCTGCCCCAAAGACCCTGATGCAATACGCACCCCAGGTAATCCGTCGTGGGTTGTAGGGTGACCTTGTAGTCTGGTATTCAGTTTTCTGAAAGTGCTAAGTTCCTCCACTGGAAAGAAATCAAATCTCGCCAAAGTGCTATAATAAACAGGCGAAATATGTCCATTGGAAAGGAAGAAAAGGTCTTCATTTTTACCTTCCATAGTGAATGGCAACTGGTAGTTCATCACCTTACCATACAATGCCGTGAAGTACTCTACGCACCCCAAAGAACCGCCTGGGTGACCAGAATTAACGGCGTGTACCATTCTCAGAATGTCTCTTCTAATCTGTGTAGTGAGCGTTTTTAGCTCGCCAATGCTCTTACTCATTATTAATTGATTTATGATGTTGCGAATTTACAATTTTTTCTACTTTTATAGAAATCTTTTTCTACTAAAATCTTTTTTCTGAAAATTCTCCCCTATTTTTGCCCTCAAAATGAAAGCATTACACCTCATAAAAAAACTCATTGTAGATAGCCAAATCTTGGTGGCGTTGTGCGGAACGGCATTCGCAGTTTTTTTTATGATGGAGCAAAAGGAATGGGATTTACTGAATCTCTTTTTAATTTTTATATTGTATTGGAATGGCTATCTCTACACCAAATTTCAGCGTTCTCTATACAAAACACCAATCATTTTTATTAATATTTTATCCCTTTTGATTTTACTTTACAATTTCCACAAAATAAATTATAAATGGCTGATAATTTTAGCATTAGGTATTTCTTACAACTCCTCTTTTCTATATAAAGGAACGCGGAATTTTCCCTTGGTAAAGAATTTTCATATTGCTTTGGTTTGGTCGCTCATCAATGCTTGGCTGTTTCAAAATACACTGAATTGGTCAGCGTTTATATGCTCATTTTTATTTATTTTTACGCTTATTTTACCTTTTGATATAAGAGATATGAAGCAAGATAAAATCCTTACCTTCCCGAAATTAATCGGAATAAAAGCCACTAAAACGCTTTGCTATATTCTCATTATTTCAGCCAATTTATTATCATTCTTTCATTTTGAAAAACCGCATTCATTAGCCTTTGCTTTGGCTTCTATTATGAGCGTTTTTATTATTTTCAAAACAGAAAACCATCGTTCTGATGCTTATTTTTACGTATTGGTGTAAATTTGTTCTGCCCTACCTCTTTTATTTTTCATTTTATTGAAGTATTTTTGACGAATGATAATCAGTAGCCTAAATTTAATCAATTTCAAAAATCATACGGATAAAAAGTTTGATTTTTCTCCGCAAATCAATTGTTTTGTAGGGAATAACGGCATTGGAAAAACCAATATTTTGGATGCTCTCCACTACCTTTCTGTGGGGAAAAGTTTTTTGGGAAATTCCGATGCGAATAATATCTGTTTCAACCAAGATTTCTTCTCCATAGAAGCGAATATAAACGATGGCGAAAAGGACAACATCATCAAAATACACTATAAAGACGGCAAAAAAATCATCAAAAAAAATGATAAATCTTACGATAAAATGGCAGACCACATCGGTTTTTTGCCAAGTGTAATGATTTCTCCGTATGATTCTAATCTGATTTCAGATTCTGGGGAAAGCCGTAGAAAATTTCTTGATGCGATGATTTCGCAGACCAATGCAGAATATCTCCATAGCGTCATCCAGTATCAAAAAACGCTAAAACAACGCAATGCCCTTTTGAAATATTTTCAAAAAAATAGAACTTTTGATGAATATTCGTTAGAAATCTACAATGAGCCGCTGGATAAACACGGCACATTCATTTTTGAGCAGAGAAAGGCGTTTATAGAGCAGCTCAACCCTATTATTCAGCATTATTATGAAATCATTTCTGGGGGGAAAGAGCAGATTTTTGTACAATACGAGTCTCATCTTTCCGTATTGAAAATGAGCGATTTACTTACCCAAAATCTAGACAAAGACCGAGTGCTAACCTATACTTCTGCTGGGATACACAAAGATGATTTGGAGTTTGAAATGAACCAAAATTTACTAAAAAAAATCGGTTCGCAAGGGCAACAAAAATCGTTCCTTATTGCATTGAAACTGGCACAAATAAGCCGTATCAAGGAACTGACAGGCAAAAACCCTACCCTACTTCTGGACGATATTTTTGACAAGCTGGACGACAATCGAGTGTCTCAACTGATAGAGCTGGTCAATCAGGAAAGTTTTGGGCAAATATTCATCACCGATACCCATAGAGAACGCACAGAAAGCGTCGTGAAACGCATCAACGAAGAGGCTTTCATCTTCGAGATTTAGTCTTTTGAATACCAAAAATAAATATTGAATAAGTATGAAACCACGCAAAAGACGAGAATACCAAGCCTCTGAACTTGTGAAATCTATGGCAAAAATCTATGGATTTGAGCAGAAAATGAAGGCATTGGAAATCAAAGATTTTATGCAAAATGACCTCTCGGCTACCCTTTTTAACGAAATAGAAAGCGTTAATCTAGATCATAAAACGCTTTCTATAAAACTAAAATCACCACTTGCAAAACTTGAATTTCAGATGCAAAGAACCGCCATCATTACCAAAATTAATGAAGAATTTGGCAAAGACACCATTAATCTTCTTTTGGTTTTGTAGCCTCGGTGTGCATCATTTCTTGGGCTTTTACATCTAATTCTTTGGAACGAATTGGCACAAAAAACATTAATGGCTTTTTGAAAAAATATCGTATCACTTCACGGAAAATCTTCCTTATATCCTCGCCTTTCACCTTTCTAGAACGGAATGCCAAAAGCATAGAGAGACCGAAACTCACAATAAAATTGAAGAACCCAATAAGGAAAACCGTGGTGAAACACACCCAAAACGAATAAGAATCAATGATAAAATCCTTGCCATAAAGCCCCAAAGCCAAGTTACCCGCCGCAAATGTAATGTGGCGAATGTCTAAATCTAGACCAAAAAACGCCCCAATCGGTGCTGTAACGCCCATAAATACGCCAAACCAGACATTAGACATTATCCCAGCCCAGTTTTTAGAATAATATCCAGAAATACTTTTCGCAGTATTCTCACCAAAAATCCGTTTTATCATTGGATTTTTAGCAATTCTATTAGGAATATTGTAATAAATAGAGCTATTCCCTATATTCCCCGAAATAATCCCCGAAATAAATAAGAAAACCCCAGCTATACTTGCGTGAAACAAGGCTTTGGACTGGAAAGGGTCTAAATCTTTCAGCAATTTCACAGATTTATCGGTTGCGAAATTTTGGTTAAACAAAACATCTAGCCCATAAATAATCGCCAACGATACAGGAAACGCCCACAGCACATTCCCCACGAAAGCAATGAACTGCGTACGCATCAAATTGGAAATGAGATGGGCAAATTCCACATAATTTCTGCGTGTATTTTTCTCATCTGATAGTAATTTTGCCATCGTGGCTGCCGTCATCGCTGGTTGCTTGGTTGCCAGTGTAAAGCCCATCAGATAAATCATTACAAAGCCCATAGCATAGTTGAACGCATACATAAAAGCGTGGCTAAACTCACTACCAGGCGAATAACTATACAACATTTTTAGCACACACAGCACCCCTACAACTACCCCACCACCACTGGCTTTCCAAAACATTTTTAAGTAATCTTTCATCGTAGAAGTGATGTAATGCGTCCCTGTTTCGGCGGTGTGATTGGTTATCAAATGAGAAATCAATCGGGTACTATCGTTGAATAATTCGGCTATATCATTTTTATTAGATTTATAACTCAAAATATTGAAAATCATCTTTTTAGAATTTTCCAGATAATCTTCTTCTTTATTAATCACCAGAAGATTTATAATATCGGAAATTCTATTGATTTGTTGTTTGATTTTCAATAAAGATTGATTGATTTTACTAGAAATTCCATATTTGGCAGAATTACGAAACGCCGTATCCACAAAGCCATTGCATTGCTCCAAATAAATCTTTATCTGCTTGTATTGCTGGTCTTTGGAGGTTAAAACATAGGTAGGATTATTTCTAAACTCTGCCTTCAAAATGTCCATTTCATCTTGAAGAGCAAGGAACGGATTATCAT
>JAUNHO010000033.1:8178-8465 GCA_030523905.1 Bergeyella zoohelcum | reverse complement strand
CTTTCAGCGTCTGGTTTTTATAGTTTGCTTACGACTAATTTCACCAATAGCCCTGCTTATTACGATGTATCTATTACCCAAACTCTAAAAGATGTGGTGGAGAAATCGGCGGAAAATAAGGATATTGTTCTTAGCATTGGGGATTACAGCGTGAGTACTACAACGGGGGCTTATCTAGGGCAAAATTATAATACGAAAGCCTATACACCGAATAGAGTGGTTTTTGTGGGAACAGATGCTACCAATCAATATAGAAGTCAGCTAAATATAGTTTATACAAAAAAATA
>JAUNHO010000033.1:0-8168 GCA_030523905.1 Bergeyella zoohelcum | reverse complement strand
GGATGCGTGTCATATCATCAGAACCTTTGTGTAAAAATACAAATAAAAAAAATAACAATTATATTATGTGTGGAATTGTAGGTTACACGGGCGGAAGAGACGCTTATGATATTGTCATCAATGGTCTTAGAAGACTAGAATATAGAGGGTATGATAGTGCTGGTATCGTTTTGGATACGGATAATGGTGCTTTTGATGTGGCTAAAACAAAAGGTAAAGTAGATGATTTGGTTGCCATTTCGGATAGTCTTACAAATAAGGCAAATATAGGAATGGGGCATACCAGATGGGCTACACACGGGGTGCCTAGCGACCATAACTCTCACCCACATTTGTCCAATAATGGTAAAATAGCATTGGTGCATAATGGAATTATTGAAAATTATGATACCATTAAAACAATGCTCATAGATAAAGGTTTTACTTTCAAATCTGAAACCGATACAGAGGTTTTGGTCAATCTTATCCAATATTTTATGGATAAGGAAACTGATATAGATTTCCCTACGGCGGTAAGATATGCTCTGAATGAGGTTTATGGTGCGTACGCTATTACCGTAATGCACGATGATTTCCCTGGGCTTTTGGTCGTTGCGAGATTAGGTTCTCCGTTGGCTATTGGTTTGGGCGATAAGGAATATTTCATCGCATCAGATGCTTCTCCGTTTGTGGAATTTACCAAAGAGGCTATCTATTTAGAGGAAGGTCATATGGCGACTATTTCCCTTGAAAAAGGAGTGGAAATCAATAAGATAGAAGATAATTCCGTGGTGAATCCAGTAGTTCAGGAATTGAAACTAAGCCTTGAACAAATAGAAAAGGGTGGTTTTGAACACTTTATGCTAAAAGAAATCTTTGAGCAACCAAAATCCATTCACGATACTATGCGTGGAAGACTTTTAGTAGATGAAGGTATCATCAAGATGGCAGGTATTTGGGACCATTTAGAGAAAATCAAAAAAGCGAATAGAATCATCATCATCGCTTGTGGTACTTCTTGGCACGCGGGTCTCATTGGCGAGTATCTTATAGAAGAATTTGCAAGAATCCCAGTGGAGGTGGAGTATGCTTCCGAGTTTAGATATAGAAACCCTATTATCACCGATAAAGATATTGTAATTGCAATTTCCCAGTCAGGTGAAACAGCCGATACTATGGCAGCACTGAAACTTGCAAAAGAGAAAGGGGCGTTCATCTACGGAATTTGTAATGTGGTAGATTCTTCTATCGCAAGGATTACAGATGCAGGGTCTTATACCCACGCAGGGCCAGAGATTGGGGTGGCTTCTACAAAGGCCTTTACGGCTCAATTGACCATTTTATCGTTAATTGCCCTTAAATTAGGAAAACATAATGGAGAGCTTAGCAATCAAGAGTTTATGAAACTCATTACCGAGCTAGATGCTCTTCCGAAAAAAATAGAAGAAGTCCTTGAAAATACCCACGATTATGTGAAAGAAATCGCAAAAGATTTCGTGGATGCTACCAATTTCCTTTATTTGGGAAGAGGTTACAATTTCCCAGCAGCATTGGAAGGGGCTTTGAAACTAAAAGAAATTTCATACATTCACGCAGAGGGGTATCCTGCGGCAGAGATGAAGCACGGACCTATTGCTTTGATAGATGAGAATATGCCAATCGTGATTATTGCTCCGAAGAAAGGACATTATGATAAGATTGTAAGTAATGTACAGGAGATAAAAGCGAGAAAAGGAAAAGTAATAGCCGTAGTGAATAAAGGAGATGAGCAGGTGGCAAGTATGGCAGATTATGTGATAGAAATCCCTGAAACCTCCGAGTGTTTCTCACCTATCGTAGCCTCTGTGCCGTTGCAGTTATTGTCTTATTACATCGCTGTTTATAGAGGTGCGAATGTGGATCAACCAAGAAATTTGGCAAAATCTGTAACCGTAGAGTAAAATTTTTGTAATTAATAAAATATTATATAAAATTTTTCGTTTGCAAAATAAATCTCATTAGTGTAGAGATTGGTTTTTTAGAACAAAAAATAGTTTTTTTTTTAATCAAACATCGTAGAATGAAAAAGATATTCTTTTTACTAATATCAGCATCTGTGGCGGTGTCTTGCTCCAAGAGTTCAAGGTCATCAGGAAAGCCAGATACAAGAGGGGAGTTGATACCAAAATCAAAGTCAAAATCCTTTGTTGCAGAGAGACCTTACGGAATGGTAGCGATACCAGGAGGCTCTTTCGTGATGGGACTAGCTGACCAAGATATGACCAACACACCAGAAAAAGCAATGCCAAAAACCGTTACCGTTTCTTCATTCTTTATGGACGAGACAGAGGTTACCAATGCCCAGTATAGATTGTTTATCAACTATGTAAGGGATTCCATTGCTAGAACTCTATTGGCAGAAGCAGCTGGCGAAGGCTCTGATACAGGGATTGGGCAGTATGCTTACTTGGCTCAGAAGGCAGAAGGGGCTACACCATATCAAGAGTTTTTGGAATCACAAGGCGGTAGAGATGGCTATGATGAATCTAAAAGATTAGATTGGTCGGTACCATTGCAGTGGAAGACATCAGATTATCCAGATGTGCAGTATGCAGAGGTTTTAGAATCTATGTATATTCCTAAAAATGAGAGAATTAATAATGAAAGACTGATAGATACTCGTAAATTATTGTACTCTTATCAGTGGGAAGATGTAGAATCTGCTGTGAAAGATAAATCACGAGGTGATAAATATCTTAAGAAAGAAAGCATAGCGATTTATCCAGATACCACCGTTTGGATTAGAGATTTCAATTACGCTTATAATGAACCACTTTACGAAGGGTATTTTTGGCATAATGCCTATAAAAATTATCCAGTAGTAGGCGTTACTTGGGAACAAGCAAGGGCTTATTGTAACTATAAAACCAAGGCAAAAGCAGACGAAAATAGCAGACAAAAGAAAACCAAACAAAAGCCTATGGCATTCCGTCTTCCGACAGAAGCAGAGTGGGAATATGCTGCAAGAGGTGGTCTAGAAAACGCTACTTACCCTTGGGGAGGACCTTATTTGCTAGATGATAGAGGTTGCTATTTGGCAAACTTCAAACCGAAAAGAGGTAACTATATAGAAGACGAGAAAAAAGGAACTTATACTTACACAGCTCCTGTAAAGTCTTTCTCTAAAAACGGATATGGACTTTATGATATGGCGGGAAATGTAGCCGAATGGACGGAATCTCCATACAACAACTCTACTTATCAGTTCTCTTCTACGCTGAACCCAAGTTTGTCTAACCAAGCGTATAAAGAAGTAAGAAAAAGCGTGAGAGGTGGCTCTTGGAAAGATGTGGGATATGTCCTAATGACAGGGTACAGAGACTGGGAAAAGAAAGATTCTGCAAGAAGCTATATAGGATTTAGAACCGTACAAGACATTCCAGAGGGAACAGCAAAATACAAGAGAAGAACAAATTAATAAAAATAAATACAATGAGATTAAGCGAAAAAGCATTGAATATGCTCTTCAATTTAGGAGCAGCAGTTATCATCATAGGGGCGTTGTTCAAAGTAACGCACTGGCCATTGCCATTGGGCATCAGCGGAAACCTTATCTTGGGGGTAGGTTTGGCATTTGAGGCGGTTATCTTCTTCATTTCTGCCTTTAATCCACCTGCGGAAGCACAAAATTACGCTTGGGAAAATGTCTATCCAGAGCTTTTAGACCCAAATGCACAGCCAAAACCAAGAAAAGTAAATCAAGTGGTGGAAACCAGCGGTTTAGATGTGTCTTTGTCTGATAAATTGGATAAAATGTTGGCAGATGCTAAACTTGATGTTTCTCTATTTGAAAGATTGAAATCTGGAATTGATAAGTTCTCAAATTCTGTGGAGGAAATCAATAAGAGTGTAGATGTTTCTACCGCTACACAGAAGTATAATGATCAATTGACTTTGGCTGCTAGTCATCTTGAAAGTATGAATGCCCTATACGCATTGCAATTGTCTCACGGAAAACAGCAATCTGATTATCACCAAAAATATGTAGATGATTTAAGAAAATCAGCAGAACAATCTGAGCAGTTTAATAAAGAATTGGATAACCTTACCGTAAATCTTAATAATCTTAATAAAGTTTATGGAGGTATGCTATCTGCAATGAAAGGTTAATTTTTTTATCAATATTCTAAAAAACTAAAAAAAATTACAGAATGGCAGCAGCAGGAAGTGGAGCACACGGACAGCGTCAGAAGATGATTAATCTTATGTATCTCGTATTCATAGCGATGCTTGCGATACAGATAGACCAAGAGATTATTCGTTCTTATAACGATACCAACGATGCTCTTACAAAAACAAGAGGACTTACGGAGTTCAAAAATGATAAAATTTTTGAACGAACTTTGGCAGCAAAAGCAACTTCTTCGCCTGAAACCTATGCGGAAGCAAATAGCGTTTATGGGCAAATCAAAAGTAAAGCAGATGCCATTGTAGCCTATATAGACCAACTGAAAGAAGAGCTGAAAACAAAAGCAGGTTATGACAACCAAGCTAATGTAGATGATAATTTTACGGCTCTTAATAATACGGAGGCTTCATCTAATGTTTTATTTAATGAAGCGAATGAAAACCAACCTTCTGAAAAAACTCTAAAACTGAAAAATCAAATTGAGGAGTTTAAGAAGTTGATTAACCAAAGTTTAGGCTCTATGCCTGATATGAAAAATGTGGTCAATAGAGCAAATGCTACTTTGGTTACAGAGTTTCCTAATGGAGAAACAAGAAATGGCAAAAACTGGATACAATACCAGTTTTATGGGCAACCGCTTATCGCAGCGTTATCCAATTTGGAGGTCATTCAGTCTGAAATAAGAAATTTGCAATCTGATGCACTAGTAATGATGCTACAAGAAAAAGTAGATGCCGATATTAAGTTTAATGCTTTTGAGGCGATTGTGGCAGCACCTACCGTTGTTTTACAAGGAGAACAAGCACAGGCGAAAGTGGTTATAGGGACTTATGCTAATTCTTTGCCAGGGCTTAGTATTTCAGGTGTTGATAGAACCGAAAACGGACAAGGTTTTAAGAATCTTTCTACGGCTAATGTAGGTGATAATTCTTTCAATGGGGTGATTACCTTCAATGACGCAAGTGGTAAAGAAGTGAAATTGCCGTTTAATCATACCTATCGTGTGATTGCTGGTGCGAAAGAAGTTGCTTTGCAGAGCGGTGCATTGGTATCAGCAGACAAGATGAATGTACTATATAGAGGGCTACCAAATCCAGTTTCTGGGTCTATTCTCGGAGCGGATAATTCACAGGTAACGCTTTCAGCATCAGGAGCTTCTGTAAGTGGAGGTAGAGGGAAATGGACGGTAACTCCTGGTGCAGGAAATTCCGTTACACTTACCATTTCGGGTAAAGATCCAAAAGGAAAAGTGATTTCGCAGTCGTTCCCATTCCGTATCAAGAATATTCCGCCACCAGTAGGGCAGATAAGGGGGCAAAGTGTGGTTACTATGCCTGCGTCATCTATTGCAAACCAAACGGTTTCGGTGGATATGCCAGATTTTGATTTCCCAGTAAGTTTCACCGTGAATAGTTTTATGTTCAAGGTTCCAGGGAAACCAGGTATGCAGGTTAGCGGTAGTTCTATGGCACAAGTGGCGTCTTTGGCTAAAAACCTTAGAGCAGGAGACATAGCCTATGTGTATAACATTAGTGCAACTGCAACAGGTCTAGGTGGGCAAACACTGAAACAAATTCCACCAATTGTCATCAATGTTCAGTAATAAAAATTTATAATTTTAATAAATTATGAAAAAAATAATAAGTAGTTTTTTGGTATTAGTTTCTGGTTGGGCTTTTTCGCAAAATATTCTTAATGCAAAATCTCCAGAAGAATTTCGCCAAATGAGAGAAGAAAATCAAAAGAAGATAGGAGATTCTTTGGTTTCTACCAAAATTACACCGCTTTCTTATGGCTTTATAGAAGATAAAGATATACTGAAAAGTATGGTGGTATGGGAGATTATTGATATGAATGATAAAATCAATCAGCCGTTGTATCATAACTCTGATGGTTTGGTTTCTCAGAATAAATCTCTGTATCAGATTTTGCTAGATGCGGTTAATTCAGGTAAAATAACAGAAGTTTATGATGATGAGATGTTCACTACCAAATTATCTCCAGAGGCAATAGAGGCAAGAACGCATTCGGTGAAAGTTTCAGATTGGTTGATAGATAAAATCAATGCAGGAGAAAATGTTTCCGAAGAAGATAGAAAAGCAGGGACAGACCGCTACGAAACCAAAACAGAAAATGTAAAACTACTGAAAATCAAAGGGATGTGGTATATAGACCGCCGAGATTCTCAGATGAAGTATAGGCTACTTGGTATCGCTGCAATGGGGCAAGACCCTTCTACAATGGGGCAGTTTGGTCCAGATGGTCAGCCTTTGGCATCAAAAGATGAATTGATAGATTTATTTTGGATTTTCTACCCAGATGCAAGAGAGATTCTAGCAAATAATGTGGTTTTCAATAGTAAAAATCTATCGTCAGATATTACTTATGATGATATTCTGAATGCGAGAAGATTTTCATCTATTATCTATAAATCTGATAATGGTCTAGGAAATGGAGTGATAAAAGACTACATTCCGCGTGATGCCGATGAGCAACAAGAGGAAAGCGAAAGAATAAAAGCTGAAATCTTGCAGATGGAGAATGATATGTGGAATTATTAATTTTGTCTATCATTTTGTATAAATATTTAATTGTTAAATTGGGTTTGATTTTGTCAGACCCAATTTTTTATAGAATTAAGATAATCCGAAAAGGGAAATACCTAGAATATCTAAAACAAAATTCAGAAAAATATGCTACTACAGAGCGGTAGACTATGGTTTTACAAGGAGGTATTTTTAGTCTAAATCCTTTTATTTATTTTGCAATTATTATTTGTTTTGTATTTTGTATAAAACTTTATTTATACTTACCCTGCCATTTTTTTAAGATTTCGTCTTTTATTTTTTTCTCGGTACTATTATTATTCGGGTAATAAAATTGTGTTCCAGAAAATTCTTGGGGCAAAAACTCTTGTTCTACAAAATTTCCATCAAAATTATGGGCATATTTATAATTTTTTCCATAATCTAAATCTTTCATTAGTTTGGTAGGAGCGTTTCTCAAATGAAGTGGTACAGGGAGATTTCCTGTCTTTTTAACGAATGTAATCGCTTCATTAATAGCAGAATACGCCGAATTACTTTTCGGAGAAACCGCCAAATAAATAGCACATTCACTGAGGATAATCCTAGCTTCTGGATTTCCAATAACATTCACCGCTTGGAAACAATTATTGGCAATCGTAAGTGCATTTGGATTTGCCAAACCTATATCTTCTGCCGCCAAAATGAGCAACCGCCGTGCGATGAATTTAATATCTTCGCCACCTACGAGCATTCTCGCCAGCCAATAAACCGCCGCATTGGGGTCGCTACCTCTGATAGATTTTATAAAAGCTGATATAATATCATAATGTTGTTCGCCATTTTTATCATAAATTGCCATCGTTTCTTGTAAAACCGATAGCACATCTTCATTTTTTATTTCATTTTTTTTAGAATTTTTGAATTGACCTAAAACCAACTCCACCGAGTTAATCAACTTCCTAGCATCTCCACCTGAATATTGTATCAAAGCCTCTTTATCGGCAATGATAAAATTAGTTTTTTCATTTTTATTAAATTGATTAAGAGCAATATCTGCCAATTCTTCTAGTTTTTCATAACTTAAAGATTTCAAAATATAGACTTGCGAACGGGAAAGCAATGCCGAAACCACCTCAAAACTAGGGTTTTCGGTAGTGGCACCGATGAGTATTATCCAGCCTTTTTCCACAGCGTGAAGAAGAGAATCTTGCTGAGATTTATTAAATCTATGAATCTCGTCAATGAACAAAATGGGCGATTTTCCAGAGAAAAGATTTTGTTTTTTTGCCTCGTCTATCACCTCACGCACCTCCTTTACCCCACTTGAAACGGCAGATAATTTGAAAAACTTTCTACCAGATTGCTCGGAAATGATTTCTGATAAAGTGGTTTTCCCTGTTCCAGGAGGTCCCCAAAAAATGAGAGAATTGAGAGTATCATTCTCTATCATTTTTCGTATTGTCCCATTTGCCCCAGTTAGATGCTCTTGTCCT
>JAUNHO010000032.1 GCA_030523905.1 Bergeyella zoohelcum | reverse complement strand
GGAGCTGGAGGCGGAGCTGGAGATGAGAAAAAAACAATACACCTACTACCGCGAAAAACTTTTAACACCAAAAGATAATTGGCAAATGAAAACGCTGGGTGAGGTGGGGCAATTTGTTAGAGGAAGTGGTTTGCCTAAATCAGATTTTACAGAATCAGGAGTTCCAGCAATTCATTACGGACAGATTTACACTTACTATGGCGTATATACAGAAAAAACAATCTCTTTTGTTTCAGAAGCAACCGCTGAAAAATTGAAAAAAGTAAATTATGGAGATGTTGTGATAACTAATACAAGTGAAAATTTAGAAGATGTAGGCAAAGCAGTTGTTTATCTTGGTAAAGAACAAGCAGTTACAGGCGGACACGCTTCTATTTTTAAGCCTTCAAAAGATATTTTAGGAAAATATTTTGCTTATTTTACTCAAACTAATAATTTTTCAGAACAAAAAAGAAAATATGCAAAAGGAATAAAAGTAATTGATGTTTCGGCAAAGGATTTAACAAAAATAAAAATCCCCCTCCCACCGCTAGAAGAACAAGAACGAATTGTAAAAATTTTAGATAAATTTGATACTTTGGTAAATTCCATTTCAGAGGGTTTGCCTAAAGAGATAGAGCTAAGACGCAAACAATACGAGTATTACAGAGAACAACTTTTGTCTTTCTGAATAAAAAAATTATTATATTTGTAAGCAAATAAAAACTTTAATTAAATATTATGATTATGAAGCGTATTTTATTCGCATTTGGTATGATGGTGATGACCCTCACGAATGCACAGATTACAGCAAACCGATTTTTCTACGAACTGACTTACAAACCAAGCACCAAGTCGGATTCCCTAACCACGATGATGACGATTCTAGACATCACGCCAGAGAAATCTCTCTACCGAGACTATGCGTATGTAGCCCAAGACTCTTTGGTAAAGGCAGAAGTAGAAAAAATGATGAAGGCGGGCAACTTTAATATGAAAACCTTAGAGCAATTGGCTAAAAAGTATAAGTTTAGCCACAAGGTAACGAAAAAGTACCCAATCACGGAGGTGAAATACATCGACCAAATTCTGAATGATCAGGTCTCCTACACCGAAAAACTGGATTTCAAATGGAAACTTTCCTCCGAAAAGCAAAAAATCGGTGCTTATACCGCACAAAAAGCCACCACTACATTCGGCGGAAGAAACTGGACGGCTTGGTTTTCCAATGATTTGCCATTTCAAGATGGACCATACAAATTTAATGGCTTACCAGGGCTGATTGTTAAGATAGAAGACAGCCAAAAACACTATGTTTGGACACTGAAAGGCAATGAAAAAGTGAATAACTATAACGAAAAAACCTATGCCGAAGAGTTCCAAGCTAAATTTTCTGGTATAAAAGAACTGAGTGTAAGCCGAGAAAAATTTGATAAAATGTATAGCGACTACCGCAAAGACCCTTTCGGAAGCATCAGAATACAACTAAAAAATGTACCAGCAGATGCTAAAATGCCAGACGGCTCTTCCGTTTTAGAAACGCTGAAAGACCAAGAGGCACAGCTGAAAAAGTTTTTAGACGATAATGATAATTTAATTGAGCAAAGCGAACCAAAAAAGAAATAACAATCCATAAAAAAAGCCTGTCTCCTATGAGATGGGCTTTTCTTTAATATAAACGAGTTCATTACCAAGTGACTGATGAATATTTTCTATGGGTTCGGCGGTTTGCATTTTCTTTTTTAGCTCCTCCACAAAGAACTGATTTTCAAAAAACTGCCTGTGGATACCTTTTAGCATCTTCATAAATAAATCCATTCCGATTTGGTTATTATGCAAGTCCATTTTTCGTTCTAGTGGCTCATTAGGAAAGAGTTCCTCGTGCAAATCGGTAATAGATTTACAGAAAACAAGGGCTTTCTGCGGCGAGGATATTTTGGAGCAATAGGACATAATCAAACAGCACCAAAGAGCGTGGCGAAATGCATTGCCTTTCCCATTAGAACCCGCAGTTTTTGGGTAATATTTCTGTGCCAAAGAGAAGGCTTTCAGGGTAGCAAAAACACTCATTATGGCAAAAAAAGGATGAGGTAACCACACGGAGCAGAGCCTCATCATATTCCTCCACGAAAGCGAACGAAAAGTGCGGATTAATATCTGCATTCCCCTTTACGCTATCGGTTTGTTCATTAGGATTTGTACGGATTTTGCTATCGTTTCTCTCGCATCAGTTCGTTTTACAATGAAATCCACAAAACCTTTCTCTAAAAGAAACTCCGATGTCTGGAAGCCTTCTGGCAAATCCCTACCAATGGTCTCCTTGATGACTCTCGGCCCTGCGAAACCTATTAACGCCCCTGGCTCTGCCATTATAATATCTGCCGTCATCGCAAACGAAGCGGTAATTCCCCCAAAAGTAGGGTCGCAAAGGTACGCCAAATAAGGCAACCCAGCATTGGAAAGTTGTGCCAATTTCGCCTGTACTTTTGCCATTTGCATCAGAGAAAACGCAGCCTCTTGCATCCTTGCACCACCCGACTGGCAGATAATCATATAAGGGAGTTTATTCTTCATCGCGAAATCTATCGCACGGCGGATTTTCTCGCCCATTACAGAGCCTAATGACCCACCAATGAAGGCAAAATCCATACAAGAAATCACGATTTCTGTACCCTTTATTTTCCCAACTGCATTACTGATGGAGTCGTTCAGCTTGGTCTTTGCTTTCACCTCTTTCAAGCGGTCTTTGTAGGATTTTGTATCTACGAATTTTAGTATATCCACGCTTTCTACTTCGGTGTCAAGTTCCTTAAACTGAGCGTCATCAAATAGAATTTTGAAGAACTCTCGGCTTCCTATTCTCACATGAAAACCATCTTCTGGAGATACGAAACTATTCTTTTCTAGTTCCTCTTGCTCTATAATCTTCCCTGATGGAGTCTTATGCCAAAGCCCTTTTGGGACATCTTTCTTGTCTTCGGTAGAAGTGGTAATATTTTTTGCTTTTCTTTTAAACCAATCAAATGCCATAGCCTAAAATTTTACTTTTTAGTAAGGCAAATATAATAAAAAGTTTGATTGTAAATCAATATTTTGATGAATAATACTAAAAATCATCATTTACAGATAGATAAAATCTTTATAATTTGATTTTGAAATGCGAAGATATATCTTAAATTTGCCTAAAATTAAAATAGTTTTAGAGATATGAAAACATTGTATTCAATAGGTGCGACGGCAAAGGGCGGACGCAACGGAAGTGTAAAAAGCGAAAACGGAATTCTTGATATTGAGGTACGCCATCCAAAGGCTCTAGGTGGAGCAAATGATGACTACATCAACCCTGAAATGCTTTTCGCAGCGGGTTATTCGGCTTGTTTTGATAGTGCTTTGAATCTGGTAATTAGACAAGAAAAAGCTACTACTGGTGAGACTTCTGTAACGGCAAAAGTAAGCCTAGGGCAACTGGACAACAGCGGTTTTGGCTTAGCAGTAGATATGCAAGTGAATATCCCAAATGTAACGATAGAAGAGGCACAGGCATTGGCAGAAAAAGCACATCAGGTTTGCCCATATTCTAATGCTATCCGCGGAAATGTAGAAGTAAATCTATCCGTAACGAATAATTAAAAATGTAAAAATCTCCTTTCTGATAGTATTTAGAAAGGAGATTTTTCATAAAAAGCTATGTATTAAGCAATAATTTATCTTAATTCATTGTAAATAAACTTCCAAAATAGAGATTTCATTTTGTAAGGAAGCTATCTTTAATTCTAAATCATCAAATTTTAAGAAAAAACTTAATAATCTCCCATCAATGAATATGCTCGTGATGGTGGAATGTATGTGCCAACATTGCCAAAGCAACTCCGAAAATCACATACGCCATCTTTGCCCAATCTACATTGTGATTTTTATTACTTTCAAAGATTATCACCGAAGAAATATGCAAAAATATCCCACCCACTATTGCCAAAAAGTACGATTGCCAATGCGTAGGGAAATAATCCCCCAAGATAATCCCCAGCGGTGAGGCTATTGCAAATAGCGAAACTATGAGCCAAGAAGTGGTAGAAAATTTCTGATTACTGAATAAAAACGCCCCTAAAATGAAAGAAATAGGCAGATTATGAATAAGAATCCCCTGCAAATATGGAGAAAGCGGATTGGTCTCTTTCGCCAACGGAATCCCCTCTATAAACGCGTGGATAAACAAACCTACCACCAAACCAATAGGCAAAATTTTACTCTCATTTTGATGATGAAAATGCCCGTGCTCAAAACCTTTGGTAAAATTCTCCAAAAACATCTGAAGCAAAACCCCACCAATCACCCAAAGCCCAATACTATGGTTCTCGTGCGTATGTATGTGATAAACCTCTGGGAAAACCTCATTGAGACAAATAGTGATGAGAAAACCCGCACTGATAATGAGAATAGGTTTTACCAAATAATTTTTATGCCCAAATAATTTCCCTAAAACAACGCCAACAAGGACGCTCAAAACAAGCAATATAATAATCATTGATAATCAGAGTTTTATGTATTGTTTTTTAGATTAAAATTTGGTTTTCCAAAAATACAACATAAGGAGAAACCAGCTGATAATCATCATCATACCACCTAGTGGCGTTATAGGTCCTAAAAATTTCAGACTAACTCCCCAGTAATTTTGAAACGATAAGAAATATATACTCACCGAAAACAAAAGCGTTCCGAATATCATCAGCCAAGAAATCCAATTTTCGGTTTTGGTTTCAAATTTCAAAATATAGCCCACTATTAGCAGGAATAATGCTGCGTACATTTGGTACTTTACACCTGTTTCAAAACTTTCAAGCCTTTCTGGACTAAGAATTTTCTTGAATGCGTGAGCCCCAAATGCTCCTAAAACAACGGATAGCAATCCGTAAAACGCTCCGATAACTAATGTAATTGTTTTCATTTTTTTTATTTTATGCAATAAGTATCCCCCTGTCCCCCCAAGGGGGCAAAAGCGTTAGATTGCGTACGCTACTCCCCTCCTTTTCTCCCTCTCCTTCGGGGAGGGTTGGGGTGGGGAGGTTAGGGGAGGATTTCCTCTCGTCTCTTGATTCTCGGTTCTAATAGGGCGTAAATATACGCCCCTACACCTTTATCTTCTAATTTTTTCCAATTCCGCAATCACTTCGTGGTGGCTTACGGTTTTATCTTTGAAATAATTCACAAAATATTGTTTTTCCTCTTCCGTAGCTCCAAACTGATTGAGGATATTGAAAAGATGCATCTTCATGTGTCCTTTTTGGATACCAGTTGTTACCAAAGAACGAAGGGCAGCAAAGTTTTGAGCCAAACCAGAAACTGCCATTATACTCATCAGTTCCTGTGCAGAAGGTTTTCCGAGTAATGCCAATGAAAATTTCACCAGCGGATGAAGATTGGTCAGTCCGCCCACTACTCCCACAGAAATAGGCAAATCTATCCAAAAACGAAACACTCCATTTTCAGTGGTACAGTGCGTAAGCGAACTATATTTCCCTGAACGAGCCGCATAGGCGTGGGCACAAGATTCCGTTGCACGGAAATCATTCCCCGTAGCGATGACCACTGCATCTACACCATTCATAATCCCTTTATTGTGAGTGGTAGCTCTATAAGGCTCTATTTCTGCGATGGTTACCGCTTGTTTGAATTTCCACGCAAATTCCTCTGGAACAATGCCACTATCGTCTTTCAAATCTTCAATTTTACAAGAAACCTCCGCACGAACAATACAATCAGGCGTATAGTTAGAGAGAATATTCATCACCACTTGCAGGGAGTTTTTCTCTTCTTGGGTGAAATCTTCTGCCTGTTCTACCTCTTCTTTTAGGGTTTTCCCAAACTGCTCCAAACAAGAATTGATGAAATTTGCCCCCATAGAATCTTGAGTATCAAAACTAGCTTTCAGTTGATAATAATTCTCCAATTCATCGGTTTTATCGATGAGTTTGATGTCCAAAATTCCACCACCTCTTTTACGCATATTGGAGGTGATATTATCCGTAGCCTCAAAGAGTTTTTTTCTAAGGCTAAAATTGAAAAAATGCAATAATTTATGCGGTTCTACCTTGAAAACAAAGTGGGTATGCCCTAGTTTTTCGGTATTGATGATAGTGGTTTTGAATCCTCCCTTGTCTAGCCAAAATTTTGCTGCTTTGGAAGCCGCTGCCACTACCGAACTCTCTTCTACTGCCATTGGTAAGGCGAATAATTTCCCATCAATCAGGAAGTTAGGAGCGATGCCATACGGCATATAGAAGTTGGAAATGGTATTTTCCGAGAACTCATCGTGGAGTTTTTGAATATCCTTATCATCGTTCCAATATTGTTTTAAAATGGTTTCGTAATCGTGGTTTTCTTCAAGATATTCATTGATAATCCAATCTATTTTTCCTTGTTTTGAAAGTTTGGAAAAACCTTCAATAGGCTGATGACTCATATCGTAAATTTTAAACTTCAAAGGTAATAAAATTTGACCTAATTTTTGAAAAATAATGCAGTAAATTTTCAAAATGCAAGAAAACATCACTTTTTATTATTCCATTTTCATTATTGAGATTTCATTTTTCATAAAATCAAAATTTAGAAAACAATCCAAGGTTTTTCCGCTTAAAAATCCTTATTTTTGCAAAGAATAAATCCCATTTTGTTTCACCTTTAATCTTTTTATGTTTTGATGGAAACTACCATTCAAACCCAAGAGCAACTGAAAAACGCCATTGTTAATCGTAGTATTAATGAGATTATCCCTCTGCTTACGGATATGGAAGCAGTGGATATAGCATTGCTATTCGAGGAATTGGAGATAGATGACCAAAAATTCCTTTATGATTTGATGAGCAATGAGCAATCGGCTGAAATGCTCCTAGAAATTGATGAAGATGAACGAAAAAAATTCCTTTCCCAGCTTTCATCAAAGGAAATAGCAGAGGAGATTATCAATGAAATAGATTCTGATGACGCTGCCGATATTATTGCAGAACTCCCTGAAAAACAGCAAGATGAGATTATTCGAAGTATAGACGATGAAGAACACGCACAGAACATTGTGGATTTGCTTCGTTACGATGAAGACACCGCTGGAGGGCTTATGGCGACCGAGTTGGTAATGGTCAATAAGAATCTCTCCATTATTTCTGCCGTGAAAGAAATGCGAAAACAAGCAGAGGAAATGGATGAGGTTTATTCCATTTATGTGGTAGATGATAGCGAGAAACTTCTTGGAATTTTGAGCCTTAAAAAATTACTCACCACTGCCTCATCTACACGCGTGGAAGATGTTTTTAATGCTAAAATCCGTTCTGTAAAAGACTCTGATGAGGCAGAAGAAGTGGCTCGTATGATGCAAAAATACGACCTTTTTGAAGTCCCAGTGGTGGATTCTTTGGGGAAACTGGTAGGGCGAATTACCATCGATGATGTGATGGATTTCGTAAAAGAAGAAACCGAAAAAGACTACCAATTGGCATCGGGGATTTCCCTTGATATAGACCACACGGATAATATTTTTAATATGACTAAAGCCCGTTTGCCGTGGCTGTTCATCGGTATGGTGGGCGGTCTTATCGGTTCGCGAGTTTTACAGGGCAACCAAGATGCGTTGGAAAAAATACCCGCATTGATGTTCTTCGTTCCACTGATTGCCGCTACGGCAGGGAATATAGGAACACAAGCGGCCGCGATTATCGTTCAAGGTCTAGCAAATGACACTTTGGGAAAAGATACTTTCAAAACTTTGGTGAAGGAAGTGAGCGTTTCCGCTGTGTCTGGGGCGATATTATCGTTGATTATTCTTACTTTTAATTTACTCATCAATCACCACGATTTGAGTGTTTCCATTACCATTTCTATGTCTTTGTTTTCGGTGATTGTAGTTGCCGCAGTAGTAGGCACAGCCGTCCCTATCTTACTGAATAAGAATAAAATAGACCCTGCAATAGCCACAGGACCTTTCATCACAACTTCTAATGATATTCTAGGCGTTCTGATTTATTTCTTTATCGCAAAAATGATTTTGGATATATGAAACAAAGAAAATAAAACATACCTATTATAAAGACAAAAAAAATCCTAAAACCATAAAGATTTTAGGATTTTGTGGGTCCTGAGGGATTCGAACCCCCGACCCTCTGGGTGTAAACCAGATGCTCTGAACCAACTGAGCTAAGAACCCAAAACTCGGTGGGCGGTGAGGGATTCGAACCCCCGACCCTCTGGGTGTAAACCAGATGCTCTGAACCAACTGAGCTAACCGCCCTCGTTTTGTGGTTGCAAATATACAAACTTTTTTCAAACCTCCAAATTTTTTTCTAAAAAATCGCCTACTACAAAATTACTTCCACCTACGAAAATCATCTCATCTACCTTGCAATCAGCCTTTGCGAGGTTATACCCCTCCGTTACAGTTTCAACAATTTTATTGTTAATCGCTGCAGTTTTGGGCTAATCTTGATATTCGTTCGGGGACCGACCTCGGGGATGTT
>JAUNHO010000031.1 GCA_030523905.1 Bergeyella zoohelcum | reverse complement strand
TCTTTCTTTTTCTTCTGGTGCAGAGTCAATTGCAGAGAAATCTCTCTTTTCAGCTAATCCTTTGTCTGACAAAACCTTAGAGATTGCAGCAGTCAAAGTAGTCTTACCGTGGTCAACGTGACCAATAGTACCAATGTTCAAGTGCGGTTTGTTACGATTAAACGTTTCCTTTGCCATGATTTTAAATATTTATTATTTATTAATTCTAAAATTTCGTGCAAATATAATGATTTTTTTGAAAATCAAAACACTTTTTTCTAAAAAATTGTTTCAACACCTAAAATCAAACACTTGCATTTGGCATTCCTAATAGGAATCAGATTGCAAATTTATAATTTTATTTGGTACAGACAAAATATTTTTAGAAATAAATTCGTTTTCTTTATAAAAACCGCTCAAAAAAAGATTAGGAGCGGTTTTTATTTATTATATAATATATGTATTATATCATTCCTGGCATACCACCACCCATTGGAGGCATTGCTGGTTCTACTTTTGGAAGTTCGGTAATTACGCATTCCGTAGTAAGAAGCATACCTGCCACAGATGCAGCGTTTTCAAGGGCTACTCTGGTTACTTTGGTAGGGTCTATGATTCCTGCTTCTAGCATATTTACAAACTCGTCTGTTTTTGCATTGTATCCGAAATCACCTTTTCCTTCTGCTACTTTTGCCACGATTACAGACCCCTCGCCACCTGCATTGGCTACGATTTGTCTCAATGGCTCTTCAATCGCTCTTTTCACGATTTTGATACCCGTGTTTTCATCTTGGTTTGAACCTGTGATGCTAAGGGCGGAAATCGCTCTTACCAATGCCACACCGCCACCTGCTACGATACCTTCTTCCACAGCGGCACGAGTAGCGTGAAGAGCATCATCTACGCGGTCTTTTTTCTCTTTCATTTCCACTTCCGAAGCCGCACCTACATAAAGAACCGCTACACCACCAGCTAATTTAGCCAATCTTTCCTGAAGTTTTTCTCTATCGTAATCAGAAGTTGTGGTTTCCATTTGTGCCTTTATCTGATTTACTCTTGCTTTGATTTGAGCCTCATCACCAGCACCATTTACGATAGTGGTATTATCTTTATCAATAACTATTTTCTCTGCTTTACCAAGAAGTTCAATAGATGCGTTATCCATCGTGAAACCTCTTTCTTCGGAAATCACGGTTCCGCCTGTCAAAATGGCAATATCTTCTAGCATTGCTTTTCTTCTGTCGCCAAAACCTGGGGCTTTCACCGCTGCAATTTTAAGCGAACCTCTCAATTTATTTACCACCAAAGTTGCCAAAGCCTCGCCTTCAACTTCTTCGGAAATGATAAGCAATGATTTGCCTTGCTGTGCTACTGGCTCAAGAACTGGCAATAATTCTTTCATTGAAGAGATTTTTTTCTCTACTAAAAGAATATACGGATTGTCTAATTCTGCCACCATTTTATCTGGATTGGTCACGAAATACGGCGACTGGTAGCCTCTATCAAACTGCATACCTTCCACTACATCTACGGTAGTATCCGTTCCTTTTGCCTCCTCTACGGTAATTACACCTTCTTTACCCACTTTTCCGAATGCCTCTGCGATTAATTCCCCGATAACTTCATCGTTATTCGCTGAAATAGAAGCTACTTGCTTGATTTTTTCGTTAGAATCTCCTACTTCTTGGGACTGACTTCTCAAGTTTTCTACCACCGCAGAAACTGCCTTGTCAATACCTCTTTTCAAGTCCATTGGGTTTGCCCCAGCAGCCACATTTTTAAGACCTTCGCGAACGATAGCCTGTGCCAAAACGGTTGCCGTAGTTGTCCCATCTCCTGCGATGTCATTGGTTTTAGAAGCCACTTCTTTCACCATTTGGGCACCCATATTTTCCACTTTGTCTTCTAGCTCAATTTCTTTCGCTACGGAAACTCCATCTTTGGTAACATGCGGAGCTCCAAAAGATTTTTCAATCACTACATTTCTACCTTTTGGTCCTAATGTAACTTTTACTGCATTCGCCAATGCATCTACACCTCTTTTTAACGCGTCTCTTGATTCAATATCAAATTTAATTTCTTTTGCCATTTTAATTATGCTTTAGGCAGGAGGCAATAGGCAGGAGGCTTTAAACTCCTTAATCTATTTTATCCTGCGGATTATTTTGTTCTAATAACTTTTTTCTAAGTTGAATTAATTTTTGTCGGATAATATTGATTTTTTCAGAAAATGGAAGAAATTCTTCTTCGGATAAATAGCCAAGCTCTGCTGATAAAAATAGTAAATATTCTGTTTCATTAACCGAGCCTAAACTAATATCTATAAATCTTCCAAACTCTTTATCTGTCAATCTTCCACAGCCTTCGGCAATATTGGTAGGAATAGAAGCTACCGCTCTACGAATCTGAGAAACCATACCAAACAACTCCTCCTTAGGAAACTTAGAAGTTAATGGATAAACCTCCTTTACCAATTGGTGGCTTAATTCCCATACTTGATACTTCCTGTAATTTCTCATAGTATTGTTTGTCGCATTTTAGCTTCCTGCTATTTACCCCAAAATCCCTAAAAGGTCAGACTCTCTTACGATAAGATATTCTTTTCCGTCTAGTTTAAGTTCCTGACCTGCGTATTTTCCGTAAAGGACTTTATCACCTACTTTCACGGTCATTGGTTCGTCTTTTTTGCCATTTCCTACAGCTACTACTGTGCCTTCTTGTGGTTTTTCTTTCGCTGTGTCTGGAATGATAATCCCTGATGCGGTCTTTGTCTCTGCTGGTGATGGCTCTACCAACACTCTGTCTGCTAATGGTCTAAAATTTACTGACATATTTTTTTATTTTAATTTTATTACTACAAGTCTCTTCTCTAAAAAAGTGCCAAAATTATTTTCGTGAAAAATTGACAGCGAAAAATCTCAAAATATGAAATTTTGGCAGACTTGAATCTAAAATATAGGCATTCCATAAAAAACTTTGGCAAAGATTGGAAGCTCTACCAAAGTTATATTATTACAAAAAATGATTACAATTCCTTTAATTCCAGCTGAATGCTATTTCCGAAGAATTTTTTGGAGATTTTCTCAAAATTTTTAGTCAAATCCGAGACATAAAACTGATAAAAAGGCTCCGAATTATCCTTATTGAGTAGATTATGGCTCTGCAAAATCATTTTCAGATGATTTGCCACAATATACGGCGAGTCTATCACACGCACTCGGTTGCCATAATATTGTCTTATTTCATCTATCAAAATAGGGTAATGCGTACAGCCCAAAATGAGCGTTTCTATATTCTCAAGTTTCTTATTACTAAGGTAATGATAGATAATCGCATTTGTAATTGGGTGATTTCTAAACCCTTCCTCTATCGCTGGAACGAGGAGCGGCGTAGCCAACTCATCTACCTGTATGTATTTGTTATATTTCCGAATGCTCTTTCGGTAAAGTCCTGTATTGATGGTGGCTTTGGTGGCAATCACGCCTACATTAGTATGGATTTCGTAGGCCACTTTTTCTGCCACTGGGTTGATGACATCTATCACAGGGATTTTATCTTCTACCAACTCCACCACTTCCTTCAAAGCGTTTGCCGTAGCGGAATTACAAGCAATCACAATGGCTTTACAATGGTTGTCTAGAAGAAATTGCGTAATTTTTTTGGAGTAGCCAATAATCGCCTCTTTGGATTTTTCCCCATAGGGCAAATGCTTGGTATCCCCGAAATAAATCAGGTTTTCCTGTGGCAATAGGCGTTTGATTTCTTTGGCATTGGTAAGCCCACCCACACCAGAATCAAAAATGCCGATGGGCTGGGTGCTGGAAAGATGCGAAAAATCTTGTTTCTTCTTCAATGACTGGAATTTTATGCAAAAATAAGGATTTTTATGGTTTATGTAAATAAAAAAATCGGACAACTTGCCCGATTTCCTTAAAGATTATCTGTAAAAGTTTTGAACTATCACATCTATATCACCATCTCTATCAAAATCTTCTTTAAGTTCCAAAGTCATATTTTTATTCATTTGAATGTAAAATCATTTTAATAATTTTTCCCTTGCCTTACTTGCTTGTGCATAAGAATCATAAGATTTTAATTCTCTTTTGGTAATATTAATACTACCATACATTTTAGACTGGGCTTCATCAAGTAGTCTATATTTTTCATCTTCTGAAATGTATGGAGAAGTTTCAAATATTTCTGTTACATTTACTTCTCTATCACCAAATGGCGTTTTGGTATAAATTACCACAAAACTATATTTATTAGATATGTAATCTATATTGTTTTTACTTGCAGTTTTTTCATAACCTGTAGCTGTAGGACCACCAAATTTTTGAAAATCTTCCCAATGTACCCCATTATAAGATTGAGCTTTTCTTCTTGCAGAATGTTTTGCTTGAATTTTATTATATTCATACTCAACTTGTCTTTGGAATTCTGATTTTTTAGGAGAATTTTCTTTTTCTATGTCTGTCTCTGCCGTAGTTACTATTGAGTCGCTATCACTCGTGGCAAGTGTGTCTCTATCATTAGTAATAAGTGTATCTCTACTTTCTTGAACACTTTCAACTGAATCTGTTTTTTTACAAGACAATATTGTAAAAAATGAAATAAGAATAATACTAAATCGTTTCATATAAATTGATTTTTTTAATTTTAAGGATAAAAATGAGCCTGATTGCTTTTATCAAAAAGCAACATAAGAAGACCAGAATCGAAAAGAACTAAACTACATTCTTCTCCTTTATCATTGATTATAATTATTTTTTGATATTTACCAAGATCGTCCAATTTACCTTCTTCAACTTCTGATACTCTTGTATATTTTTCTATTTTTCCACTAGGATAATACACTTTTATATCACTACCATCTCCATAATTGAAAATAAAAGTGACTCCTGTAGATGTATGATGTTCTTTTTTTTGTCCATTTTCAATAATAACAACTTTTGTAAATTTTCTTACAAATTGTCCATCTTCATCTTCTTGAGCAAAAGAGAAAATGGGAACAAAAAAGATTAGAACGAAAATAATTTTTAACTTTTGTAACATCTGTTGTTAAATGTGTTCAAATTTTTAGTCTTCTTAAAAATGGTACAATATGTTATTTAGATTTCATAACAAAAATAATTGTTTCAGCGGGAGCAAGTGAGTTTTGCATTTGATAATTTAATACTAAATAATAATTTCTACTTCTCCAAACCCAAAACATATTACTACCATCATTAGTTTTTTGGTCGGTAGGCCATCCATATCTATCTCTAAAAAGATTTAAAGCCCATTCAAAATCAGATCTATTCCATCCAGTTTTATCAGAAGTGAATGTCTTGCCACATAAAGTACCATTATTACTATATTTTCTAGGTAACTCTTCGTTACATATTCTCAATGCTTCACTATCAGTAAATTGAGCATTGATAGATAAACTAAACATTATAAATGAAAATGAATAAAATATTTTTTTCATAATATACATATTTTTATTATTAGACTTCCCAAATATACTTGTATTTTCCTCCAAAAATGGTATATAAAAATGGGTTTTGTGCGTTTTATTTGGGTTTATTGAAATATTTGTAAAATAATATTTTATCTTTGCTCTATATTTCAAAACGATACAAATAACCCATTTTAATACTAAAAACAATACAAAAATGAATGCCGAAATAGTAAATAAAATAAAAAAACTGCGTATAGAAAAAGGCTATTCTCATACAGATATGGCAGAGAAACTAAACATCACCCGCTCGGCATATCAGCGTTTGGAAGCAGGGGAAACCTACTCTTGGGCAAAATATCTGGACGACCTTATGGCAATCTTAGAAATCTCCCCAAAAGATTTTTTCAATGACATCGGCAAACACATTATTTATCAGCAAAATAGAGACAATTCCGTGGGATATGTAACGGAAACTTTGTATCAAGAAAATAAAGAAACCACCGCAAAACTTATAGACTCCTATGAGGCAAGAATAAAGGAACAAGCCGAGCAGATTCTATTTTTACAAGGACTAATAAAAAAGGATTTGTAAAAACCTACACCATAAACAAATCCGAAGCGATGCCATCTGCCATAAACCAATGTTTTTCAGGGATTTTCAGGTGGTTATCTTCTATTATTAGTAGTTGGCGGTGAAGTTTTGGCTCTATTTCTCGTCGGAAATGGTGCAGAATAGTTTCAGAAAAATCTTGTTCCAATTTTGCTAAATCTACCCCCCAAATGGTTCTGAGACCTATCATTATCATCTCATTGTAGCGGTCTTGTTCGGTGAGGATTTCCGTTTCTTTGGGGAGTTTATTCTCGGCTAATTGCTTTATATAAAGGCTATTATTTGCCAAATTCCAAGAGCGTTCGGTACTGCCATTATACGAATGTGCCGAAGGTCCAATACCGAGATAAGCCTGATATTGCCAGTAGGCAGAGTTGTGCCGAGAATGAAAACCTTGCCGAGCAAAATTGGAAATCTCGTAATGCTGAAAGCCATTCGCCTTCAAAAAATTGACCATATAGTAAAAGTCTTGGCTTTGCTCCTGCTCCTTTGGGGCGGTTATTTTTTGGGTTTGCACCCAGTTGTTCAGTGCGGTTTTAGGCTCTATCGTGAGGGCATAAGAGGAAATATGCGGAATATCTAAATCAATGGTTTTCTGTAAATTAGCCTTCCAGATTTCAAAATCCGAAACAGGTGAGCCGTAGATTAAATCCACGCTGATATTCTCCAAACCCATATCCTGCGACCGCTTTACACAACTCTCCGCCTCTTGGGCGTTGTGGGCTCGGTTCATCAGTTTCAAATCGGCTTCGTGGAAACTTTGTATCCCAATTGACAAACGATTGACCGCCGTTTTGGAAAGTTCCTTCAAGAAATTTTTATCCAAATCATCAGGGTTTGCCTCCAAAGTGATTTCAATATCTTGTTGAAAATCAAAATATCGGCTAGCTTCCTCTATAAGCGACTGAATTTCATCAACGGAAAGAATCGAGGGTGTGCCTCCACCAAAGTAAAGAGAGGGCAAACGCTTATTCATCAGTTCGTCTTTTCGCAACTTCAACTCCTTTTTCATTGCCACAAGCATCTCCTCCTTCATCTTGAGCGATGTGGAGAAGTGAAAATTGCAATAGCTGCATTTCTGTTTGCAAAAAGGAATATGAAAATAAAGCATTGAAATCGCAAAAAAATAGTACTATTTTATTTTGTTTTTTGCAAGCATAGGAATTGATATTATTCCCATTAGTATCATTATCAGCATCTGCATCGTATGTGAAATGAAAGCATATGCCAAACCTACCTCACTGCCCTCTTCGTAAGACTTTCCGAAGGAAAGAAACAAAGCACCTATCCCTACTTTAAGGGCAAAATGAAACGCTCCTATCCCTCCTGATGCAGGTACCATCATTCCCAAAGTACCGACCACAATAATGAAAAAGCCATCGGTGATACTGAATGCGGAAGTTTCTGGCAATGCAAAGCAAATAAGGTATGATGCCAAATAATAACAAAACCATATCGCTAACGAATAAATTACAAAAATCAACGGCTGTTTCAATCTGAAAATACTCAAAATACCTTGCAATAGACCATCTACCAACTTATAGATTTTTGCCAGTAACGGAATTTTCTGCAAGGATTTTCTCAATACAAAAAATAAAATCATTGCCAATAATCCACCACCTAAAACTAGCCATATCCAAAGCGATGAAGTGGCTTCACTAGAATTTTGCTGGGTAGAATATCGGTAAAACTCTGCTATGGCTTCGTATTTGAAAATTAGAGTAAGCCCCAAAAAGAGCAACATACAGACTAAATCTACCACCCGTTCCAAGATAATCGTCCCGAAAGATTTCTCCACTGGTACTTTTTCCACGCCGTAGAGAGCCGTAGCCCTTGCCACCTCGCCACTTCTCGGAATGGTAAGATTCATCAAATAACCAAACGAAAGCGTCCAAAGGGCATTGGAATTGGATATTTTATAGTCCATCGGTTCTAGTAACAAATTCCAACGAATTGCCCTAAACCAATATGCCAAAAGCCCAAAAACCGCTGCTATTACTACCCAGAAATAATCCGCCTTGGCAAAATAGCCTTTAATTTTATCAAACTCCAAACCCTTTACCGCCAGCCACATAAAAAATGCTGCCACTACAAGCGACACCAAAATCGTCAGTAGAGTTTTAATAGGATTCTTCGTTGTCTTATTCTCTGTATTCATTTATTTCAAAAGATTAGTTTGCTCATCAGGGAAAATTATTTTAGGCTGAAAATCCTTCGCCTCCTCTGGGGTCATTTGGGCATAAGCAATAATGATAATAATATCCCCTTTTTGTACTTTTCTCGCCGCAGGACCATTTAGGCAGACCTCGCCAGAGCCACGCTTTCCTTTTATCGCATAGGTATCAAACCTTTCGCCATTATTCACATTCACGATATAGACTCTTTCACCTACCAAAATCCCAGAAGCATCTAATAAATCTTCATCTATCGTAATGCTACCGATATAGTTCAGGTCAGACTCCGTTACTTTTACTCTATGAATTTTAGACTTAAAAACTTCGATTAACATAGGGGCAAATTTATTAATAATTCTGCTCTTATCAACATAAAATTCTCATTTTAT